>JASFEC010000001.1:0-38429 GCA_050125045.1 Gammaproteobacteria bacterium
CCGGCTCGGCCGCGCCCTGCGGCGGAATCACGGGCGCCCGGTAGGTCTGGGCCCCGCGGAGCTCGATCTTCTCGGCACCCGGCCACGGCCGGTCCGAGTAGTGCACGACGCCGTTGTCGTCCACCCAGCGCCACACTTCCTCCGCCTGGGCGGCGAGGGCCCAGGTGCACAATAAGGCCAGCAAGATCCAGCGCATCGCAGCAGCTCCCATGCCTGTGTCACCGCCAAGCATAGCGGCGCGGCGGCCAGACTGACAAAAAAAAGCGGGCGGCGGGAAAAATCCCGCCGCCCGAAACGCGTCCTCCAGACTCGTCAGACGCTGTAGTACATGTCGAACTCGACTGGGTGGGTCGTCATGCGCAGGCGCGTGACCTCTTCCATCTTCAGGCTGATATAGCCGTCGATCAGGTCGTCCGTGAACACGCCGCCTGCCGTCAGGAAGGCACGATCCTCGTCGAGCGCTTCGAGCGCTTCCTCGAGCGAGTAGCAGACCTCGGGAATGCTCTTGGACTCCTCGGCCGGCAGGTCGTAGAGATCCTTGTCCATCGGGTCGCCCGGGTGGATCCGGTTCAGGATCCCGTCGAGGCCCGCCATCATCATGGCGGCGAAGGCGAAATACGGGTTGCCGGTCGAGTCGGGGAACCGGACCTCGATGCGCCGGCCCTTCGGATTGGCGATGAAGGGGATGCGGATCGAGGCGGAGCGGTTCCGGGCCGAGTAGGCCAGCTTCACCGGGGCCTCGAAGCCGGGGACCAGGCGCTTGTAGCTGTTGGTGGAAGCGTTGACGAAGGCGTTCAGCGCTCGGGCGTGCTTGATGATCCCGCCGATGTAATAGAGCGCGGTCTCGGACAGGCCGCCGTACTCCTCGCCCGTGAACAGGTTCTTACCGTCCTTCGCCAGCGACTGGTGCACGTGCATGCCGTTGCCGTTGTCGCCGACCAGGGGCTTGGGCATGAAGGTCGCGGTCTTGCCGTAGCCCTGGGCCACGTTCCAGACCACGTACTTCAGCGTCTGCACCGCGTCCGCCTTCTTGACCAGCGAGTCGAAGCCCACGCCGATCTCGCACTGGCCGGCGGTCGCCACCTCGTGGTGGTGCACCTCGGGATCGAGGCCCATGTCCCCGAGCACCAGGCACATGGCCGAGCGGATGTCGTGCAGGGAGTCGACCGGCGGCACCGGGAAGTAACCGCCCTTGACGCCCGGGCGATGGCCGAAGTTCCCGTCCGGGTAGATCTTCTCGGAATTCCAGCCGGCCTCGGAGGAGTCGACGGCGTAGGACACGCCCTTCATCTCCGAGCTCCAGCGCACGTCGTCGAAAATAAAGAACTCGTTTTCCGGCCCGAAGTACGCGACATCGGCCACGCCGGTCGACTTCAGGTAAGCCTCGGCGCGATGCGCCAGCGAGCGCGGGTCCCGCTCGTAGCCCTGCATGGTCGACGGCTCGAGCACGTCGCAGGTGATGTTGACCGTCGTGTCTTCCGAGAAAGGATCGACCACCGCGGTGGAGGGGTCGGGCATCAGGATCATGTCGGACTCGTTGATGCTCTTCCATCCGGCGATGGACGAGCCGTCGAACATCTTGCCTTCCTCGAACAGGTCGTCGTCGACCTTGCTGGCCGGCAGCGTCACATGCTGTTCCTTCCCCTTGGTGTCGGTGAAGCGAAGATCGACGAACGCCGCTTCCTTCTCCTTGATGAGCTCGAGCACGTCTTTGGCTTTCATGGGGTCATTCCTCCGAGTCTGGATGCTAAGGAGCCCGTCTCCCCGGACTGGATGCCGGGGTTCGACAGGCGATGGTGAAACTCATGATGTTGCAATGCAGGAACCGTGCCAGCGTGCGCGAACCGGATCCCACCTTGAATTCTCGGGACTTGGGCAGCCCGTGAGCGGCCCGGCCATAGGCCATGCCGCACCAAGCCGGTGCAAACCCCTGTCGTACTGCACCAGCATAGACCGCGCCGGGCGGTTTCGCCCGTGCGTTATACTTGCGCGCCCCTCCGGCATGGTGACAGGCATGGCTTCGGCGGACATCGGTGTGGCCCCGGCCACCTTCCAGGACCTGCTGCTCAGGCTGCAACGCTACTGGGCCGATGCCGGTTGCGTGCTGATGCAGCCCCTCGACCTGGAGGTCGGCGCCGGCACCTTCCATCCGGCGACTTTTCTCCGTGCCATCGGCCCTGAGCCCTGGAGTGCCGCCTACGTGCAGCCCTGCCGCCGGCCCACCGACGGGCGCTACGGCGACAACCCCTTCCGCCTGCAGCACTATTACCAGTTCCAGGTCGTGATCAAGCCGTCGCCGCTGGAGATCCAGGAGCTGTACCTGGACTCGCTGCGGGCGGTGGGTATCGACCCGCGTGTGCACGACATCCGCTTCGTCGAGGACAACTGGGAATCACCCACGCTGGGCGCCTGGGGCCTGGGCTGGGAAGTCTGGCTGAACGGTATGGAGATCACCCAGTTCACCTATTTCCAGCAGGTCGGCGGCCTTGACTGCCGGCCGGTCACCGGAGAGATCACCTACGGGCTGGAGCGTATCGCCATGTACCTCCAGGGCGTCGACAGCGTCTTCGATCTTTGCTGGGCGGACGGCCCGCTGGGCCGCGTCAGCTACGGCGACGTCTATCACCAGAACGAGGTGGAGATGTCGGCCTACAACTTCGAGCAGGCCGACGTGAAGCTGCTGTTCACCCTGTTCGACGAGCACGAGAAGGCGTGCTCGTCGCTGTTGGCCAAGGCGCTGGCACTGCCGGCCTATGAGCAGGTCCTGAAAGCCTCGCACGTGTTCAACCTGCTCGACGCGCGCAAGGCGATTTCTGTGACCGAGCGCCAGCGCTTCATCCTGCGGGTCCGGAGCATGGCGCGGAAGGTTGCGGAGGCCTACTACGCGAGTCGGGAGGCGCTCGGCTTCCCGATGCTGGCGCAGGCCCGGGAGGCGGCCCATGACTGAGCATGCCGACTTCCTGGTCGAGTTAGGCACCGAGGAACTGCCGCCCAGGGCGCTGCCCGCGCTGGAGAGCGCCTTCCGCGACGGGCTGGTGGCGCGCCTTGCCGAGGCCCGGCTCGGTCATGGCGAGGTCGAGTCCTTCGCCACCCCGCGCCGGCTCGCGATCAAGGTTCGTCGGCTGCAGGCCCGACAGGCTGACCAGGAGGTCGAGCTGCGCGGTCCGCCGCTGCGAGTGGCCCGAGCGGACGGCGCCTGGACCAAGGCGGCCGAGAAGTTTGCCGCCGGGGCCGGGGTCGACGTGGATGCGCTGGTCGAGCGGGAAGAAGAGAAGGGCGTCTACGTCTATGCGCACAAGCTCGAGATCGGGGCAGCAGCTCCAGAGCTGCTGCCGCGGCTGGTCGGCGATGCGCTGGCCGCGCTGCCGGTGCCGAGGAGAATGCGCTGGGGTGCTGCCGAGGCCGAATTCGTCCGGCCGGTCCACTGGCTGGTCATGCTGCTGGGCGACGAGGTGGTGCCCTGCGAGTTGTACGGGGTGACCGCGGGGCGGGACACGCGCGGTCATCGTTTCATGTGCGAGGGGTTGCTGTCGCTGGCGCGAGCGTCCGACTACCCAGCGCGGCTGGAGGAGAACGGCTTCGTCATGCCCGACTTCGCCACCCGGCGCGAGCGGATCCGCGCCGAGGCCGAGACCGCGGCACACGACACCGGCGGACGCCTGGTGCTTGACCCGGGGCTGCTGGACGAAGTGACGGCGCTGGTGGAGTGGCCCGTGGCCGTCACCGGCGCATTCGACGACCGCTTCCTGGCGCTGCCCGAGGAGGTCCTGGTGGCGACGCTGCAGGAACACCAGCGGTATTTCCCGGTGCGCGGGCCGGACGGGCGCCTGGCGCCATGCTTCATCACCATCAGCAACGTGGACAGCCCGGAGCCGCAGGCCGTGCGGGCGGGCAATGAGCGGGTCGTGCGGCCGCGACTGGCCGATGCCGCCTTCTTCTGGGATCAGGATCGGCGTGCGCCGCTCGCGTCCCGCCGTGCCCAGCTGGACGGCGTGGTCTTCCAGGCCAGGCTCGGCAGCATCGGCGAGAAGAGCGCGCGGACCGCGGTGCTGGCAGGACGTGTCGCCCGTGAGCTGGGCGGGGACGCGGCCCTGGCCGAGGAAGCCGCGCGGCTCGCCAAGTGTGATCTCGTCACGGCGATGGTCGGCGAGTTTCCCGAGCTGCAGGGGGTCATGGGGAAGTACTACGCCCTGGCCGAAGGGGAGTCCGAGGAGCTGGCGGCGGCACTCGAAGAGCAGTACCTGCCGCGCTTCGCCGGCGACCGGCTGCCGGCCACCCGGACGGGGCAGGTGCTGGCACTGGCCGACAAGCTGGACACCATCGCCGGCATCTTCGCCATCGGCCAGCGCCCGACCGGCAACCGGGATCCCTTCGCCTTGCGCCGGGCGGCACTGGGCGTGTTGCGCATCTCCGTCGAATGCGGGCTCGACCTCGACCTGCCGCAGCTGGTGCAGGCCGCCGTTGCCGCACAGCCCGTTGCCGCCGGGGAAGAGACGGCAACGGAGATCGTCGATTTCCTCTACGAGCGGCTGCGCGGCTACTACCTGGAGGGCGCGGGGAGCGTCATCACCTCGCACGACGTATTCGAGGCCGTGCTGGCACGGCGACCGGTATCACTGGTCGATTTCCACCAACGCGTGGAGGCGGTGCTGGAATTTCAGCGCCTGGAAGAGGCGGCGTCGCTGGCGGCGGCCAACAAGCGGATCGCCAACATCCTGCGCCAGGCGGGCACCGTCCCGACCCGGGTGGATGAGGCAGGCCTCCTGCAGCCGGCGGAGGCGGCGTTGTATGCACGGGTGCAGGCCCTCGAGAGCGAGGTGGGCCCCCTGGTGGAATCGCGCAGCTACACGAAGGCGCTGGTGCTGCTGGCCGGCCTCCGCGCAGTCGTCGACCGCTTCTTCGACGAGGTGCTCGTCATGGACGAGGACCCGGCGATCCGTGCCAACCGGCTGGCCTTGCTCGGCCGGCTACGAGCACTGTTCATTGCCATCGCCGACGTATCCAGGCTGGGCGCTGCCAGCGCCTAGGAGCTGCGGCCGATGATCTGGCTGCGGTCCCTGCTGTACACGACGCTGTTGTTCCTGTCGGTGCCGGTGCACGCCACCTGCGTACTGCTCCTCAGTCCCTTCGGCCACCGCGTCTACTACCCGGTCGCGGTGAACTGGGCGCGGGTGAACCTCTGGCTGCTGAAGAAAATCTGCGGCCTGGATTTCGTGGTCGAGGGACTCGAGCATGTGCCGGCCGAGCCCTGCGTCCTGTACTGGAAGCACGAGTCCGTGTTCGAGACCATGGCTGGGGCCCTCGTGCTGCCCCCGCAGACCTGGGTGGTGAAGCGCGAGTTGATGTGGCTGCCCTTCTTCGGCTGGGGCCTTGCGCTGCTGAAACCCATCGCGATCAACCGCGCCGCCGGCCGGACCGCGGTCAAGCAGGTCATCCGCCAGGGGCAGGAACGACTCAAGGAGGGCTTGTGCGTGGTGATCTACCCGGAAGGAACCCGCGTTCTGCCTGGGCACCAGCGACGTTTCGGTATCAGTGGCGCGGCTCTCGCCAAGGCTGCCGGCGTGCCGGTCCTGCCGGTGGCGCACAACGCCGGCGATTTCTGGTCCCGCCGCAGTCTTCACAAGTTCCCGGGGACCATCCGAGTGGTCATCGGGCCGCCGATCCCTACTGCCGAACTCAGTCACGAGGAAATTACCACCCGCGGCCGCGAGTGGATTCTGGCCACCCGGAACCGCATCAGCGCACCCCTTGCAACTCGCTCCAACGGGTCTCTCAATTAAGGGGATCGGTCGTCTGTCCAGCGCGCGCTGACGCGCGAGAAGAGTATTTTGTATACAGGATATTGGATAACCATAAAGACATCAGGGAGTTATCGTTCTTCGTGGGGCGAAAGGCGGCTAACGTCTTCTAACTAGCGCCGAATGTCTTTAAACGTCGAGGTTTGACACAGTCAGCGCATTGCGCTCTATGAAGTCGCGCCGGGGCTCCACGTGATCGCCCATGAGCGTCGTGAAAATGTCGTCCGCGGCCACTGCATCCTCGATCCGAACCTGCATCAGGCGCCGGGTTTCCGGGTTCACCGTCGTGTCCCACAGCTGGTCGGGGTTCATTTCGCCCAGGCCCTTGTACCGCTGGATCGCCTGGCCCTTGCGGGCTTCGCTCATCAACCATTCGACGGCTTCGCGGAAGCTGTTGACTGCCTGCCGCTTCTCGCCGCGCACGACGTACGCGCCTGGACCGACCAGGTCGGCCAGCTCAGACCGCAGCGATGCGATCCGGCGGTACTCCGGAGACTCGAAGAACTCTCTCTGTAGCGCGCGGATCGTATCGACGCCGTGGTGGCGACGGGCCACCCGGATCTCCCAACCCGGCTTTTCGGCCTCGTGCACCAGGGTGAGCTCGTAGCGCGGCGCCTCCGCGGGGCCTGCCAGCCGGGCCGCCAGGCTCCGCATCCACGCATCCACCTGCTCGAGATCGTCAAGGGCGGGGCCCTCGAGCGAAGCACAGTAGAGCATCTGCTCGAGAACCTTCTCGTCGTAGCGGCGGCCGAGCCGCGCAATGATCGCCATGACCTCGGTATATTTCCGCATCAGGGTCTCGAATCCCGGACCCTGAAGCGGTGGCGCTTCCGCAGTCACAAACAGCGCCGCCCCGTCCAGGGCCAAGCTGGAAAGATACGCGTTCAGCTCGGCATCGTCTTTTACATAATGCTCCTGCTTTCCCTTCTTGATCTTGTACAGCGGGGGCTGTGCGATGTAGATGTGGCCACGCTCGATGAGCTCGGGCATCTGGCGGTAGAAGAAGGTCAGGAGCAGGGTCCGGATGTGGGACCCGTCCACGTCCGCGTCGGTCATGATGATGATGCGGTGGTACCGCAGCTTGTCGGGATCGAACTCCTCCCGCCCGATGCCGCAGCCCAGCGCGGTGATGAGTGTGCCGACCTCGGCCGACGACAGCATCTTGTCGAACCGGGCCTTCTCGACGTTGAGGATCTTGCCCTTGAGCGGCAGGATGGCCTGGGTCCGCCGATCGCGGCCCTGCTTGGCGGAACCGCCGGCGGAATCGCCCTCCACCAGGAACAACTCGGACAATGCCGGGTCCTTTTCCTGGCAGTCGGCCAGCTTGCCCGGCAACCCCGCGACGTCCAGGGCGCCCTTGCGGCGAGTCATTTCCCTGGCCTTGCGGGCCGCTTCGCGGGCCCGGGCCGCATCAATGATCTTGCCGACGATCGCCTTGGCGTCAGCCGGCCGTTCCAGCAGGAACTCCTCCAGCTTTTCGCCCATCAGGGACTCGACGACACCCTTGACCTCGGAAGAGACGAGCTTGTCCTTGGTCTGGGACGAGAACTTGGGATCAGGCACCTTGACCGAAAGCACAGCCGTCAGCCCCTCGCGTGCGTCGTCTCCGCTCGTGCTGACCTTTTCCTTGCGCGCCAGGTTCTCCTGCTCGATATAGGCGTTCAGGGTGCGCGTGAGCGCACTCCTGAAACCGGCCATATGCGTCCCGCCGTCCCGCTGGGGGATGTTGTTCGTAAAGCAGAACATGCTTTCCTGGTAGGAGTCGTTCCACTGCATGGCGACTTCCACCACGATCCCGTCCTTCTCGCCCTGGAAGTAGAAGGCGTTCGGGTGGATCGGCGTCTTGTTTCTATTGAGATGCTCCACGAAGGCCCGAATCCCACCCTCGTATTCGAAGATGACTTCTTCCTCCGTCCGCTCGTCCCGGAGCTCGATCCGGACGCCCGAGTTCAGGAAAGACAGCTCCCGCAGTCGCCTGGCCAGGATGTCGTAATGGAAATCGATATTGGAAAAGACTTCCGCGCTGGGCTTGAAGTGGATGATCGTCCCCGTGAGCTCGGTCGGCCCGATCGGCTTCAGATCATACAGCGGCCGGCCCAGCTCGTATTCCTGCCGGTAGACCTGCCCGTCGCGATGGATCGTGAGATCCAGGTGCTCGGAAAGCGCGTTCACCACGGAGACACCGACGCCGTGGAGCCCGCCGGAGACCTTGTACGAGTTGTCGTCGAACTTCCCGCCCGCATGCAACACAGTCATGATGACTTCGGCTGCCGAACGGCCCTCTTCGGGATGAATATCGACAGGAATGCCGCGCCCGTCATCCGACACCGTTATGGACTCGTCGGGGTGGATCGTGACTTTGACCGCAGAGCAGTAACCCGCCAGGGCCTCATCGATGGAGTTGTCCACGACTTCGAACACCATGTGGTGCAGGCCGGTACCATCGTCCGTGTCCCCGATGTACATCCCGGGGCGCTTGCGGACGGCATCCAAGCCCTTGAGCACCTTGATGTTTCTTGAATCGTAAGTCCTGGTGTCGGTCATGTCGTTCGCTGTTCCGGGATAATCGGACAATTATACCACCCGGCGCAGCCTTCCTTGTTCCACGTGGAACGTCCGCTCCGGCTCGAGGCCTGACAAGACTTCTGTATCGAGGGCCGTCACGAAGACCTGGAAAGGCATGTCGCTGATCAATCCCAGTAATGCCTCACAACGACCCCGATCGAGCTCCGCCGCCGGGTCGTCCACCAGCAGCACACCCCGGTCACCGAAAGCAGGCGCCAGCAGGCGAGCCTGTCCGAGCACCAGAGCAGCGGCTAGCAGCTTCTGCTGGCCGCGCGACACCCAGCCCCGGGCGCGGTGATCGTCGATTTTCAATTGCAGGTCCGCCCTGTGCGGCCCGAGCTGGGTCATGCCGGCCTTTCGATCGCGATTCCGGTGCGCTGCCAGGGCTTCCGCCAGGTCCTGCCCGGCCGGCTGCCCCGGCCGGTAATCGATCGCCACGTTCGTCCCGAGCAGCAGCTGGGCGACCTCGGCCACCGGCGGCTGCAGGGCCATCACCGTATCCTTGCGAAACGCATCGAGCGCCGCTCCTTCGGCCCCCAGCGTTCGTTCCCACAGCGCCAGCGACGCATCGGGCTCCCCGGCCTTGAGCGCCGCATTCCGCTGCCGAAGTGCCCGCTGGTAATTCCGCCATGCGTCCAGGAACCCTGGTTTCACGTGAAACGTCGCCCAGTCCAGGTAGCGCCGACGTTCGCCCGGACCCTCCTGTACCAGGCGGTGCACGTCCGGGTCCATGACCTGCACTGCCAGCCAGTCCGACAGCTGCGACAGCTGGGCCACAGGCTGCCCGGCAGCCCTCGCGGTCCAACCCCCTCTCTCCACTTCCAGGCCGAGCACCCGGTCTTCATCCAGGCGTGCCACGGCACGGAGTCGCTCCGCACCCTCCCGAATCATGGCCTCGCGTCGTGCCGCCCGAAAGGACCGACCGCGGCCCAGCAAGAAAATCGCCTCGAGCAAGCTCGTCTTGCCCGAGGCGTTCTTCCCTGTGATCAGGTTGATGCCGGGTACCGGCTCCAGCTCTGCGTCTTCGAAACAGCGGAATTGGGTGAGTTTCAGGCTTCGCAGCCCCATGCCTTCGCCTACAGCCGCATCGGCATTACGACGTACTTGCAATCGCGGGCCTCGGGATCCTGGATCAGGCAACTGCTGGCAGAATCCCGGAACTCCAGCCGGACGTTTTCGTTGTCCAGTGCCCGCAGCGCCGCAATGAGGTACTCCACGTTGAAGCCGATTTCCATCTCGGCCCCTTCGTACTGGACCTCGATTTCTTCCTCCGCCTCTTCCTGCTCCGGGTTGTGGGCCTGGACAGTGACGCTGCCGGGCTTCAATTCGACCCGGACACCCTTGTACTTCTCGTTTGCCAAAATCCGGATGCGGTTGAGGCAATCCGCCAACTGCAACCGGTCCGCCAGCATAGGCGCGTCACTCTCCTTCGGGATGACGCGATCATAGTCCGGAAAGCGGCCATCGATCAGCTTGGAGGTGAGCTGGATGCCCGGGAGCGCTACGCGCAAATGATTGCTTCCGATCTCAAGGGTGCAGTCCCCCTCGCCACCGATCAGGCGCTGGAGTTCCAGTACGCCCTTACGCGGCACGATGACCTGCTGCGGCGTGGCATCCATCCCGTCCACCGCCAGCTCGCACAGCGCCAGGCGGTGTCCGTCCGTCGCCACGCTACGCACCTGTCCGCCGGCCGCCTCCAGCAACATGCCGTTGAGGTAGTAGCGCACGTCCTGGTTGGCCATGGAGAACTGTGTCTTCTCTATCAGACGATGCAGTGCGCCCTGGGGCAGCGTGAGCTTTTGCTGAGCCTTGATGTCTTCTACCACCGGGAAGTCGGCCGCCGGCAGTGTCGAAAGGGTAAACCGGCTCCGACCGGAACGGACCGTGACTTTCTCCCCGGACAGCGAGAAGCTGACGGCGGCGCCTTCGGGGAGCGCGCGACAAATATCCAGTAGTTTCCGTCCGGGCACCGTAACCTCGCCACCCTTGTCCACGCTCACTTCCACCGTGGCGACCAGCTCTACCTCGAGATCGGTCGCGGTGACGGCAAGGCCTTCTCCTTCCTTGGCGCTGATCAGCACGTTGGCCAGGACCGGCATGGTCTGCCGACGCTCGACAACGCCGATCACGGCCTGGAGGGGTTCCAGCAGAGTCTCTCGGGGTGCGCTGAACTTCATCGGTCCACCTGTCAACTATTAATAGAGGTATTTAAGAAAGAGCTTGTTATTACGACTATTAAGCTGCCCGCAGCACGGGATAACTCAATAAAAACATTACAATTCAATAAGTTACACCAAAGCCCACACTGTGACTAAAACGCCCCTAAGCGCTTCACGGCCTGTGGATACTTTGTGAACAACCTGGCCCGAAATAGTTATCCACAACTTGTCCACATCAGGCCGTCAGGGTTCTCAACAGGTTTGCATAGTCTTCCCGCACCCGGGTATCGCTCTCACGCAATTCCCTGATCCGCTTGCAGGCGTGCAATACGGTGGTGTGGTCCTTGCCGCCAAAGGCATCGCCGATCTCAGGGTAACTCCGCTCCGTCAGTTCCTTGGCCAGGGCCATCGCGACCTGGCGCGGCCGGGCGACCGCCCGGTTCCGACGCTTCGACATCAGGTCCGCAACACGGATCTTGTAATACTGCGCCACTGTCTTCTGGATGTTCTCGATGGTCACCAGGCGATCCTGGAGCGAGAGCAGGTCGCCCAGCGCCTTCTTGGCGAAATCCATGGTGATCTCTCGATCCAGGAAGCGTGATGTCGCAATCACCCGGCGCAGCGCCCCCTCCAGCTCACGGACATTGGAGCGGATGCGCTTGGCGATCAGGAAGGCCACTTCGGAGGGGAGCGTGACGCCTTCCAGGCTGGCTTTCTTCATCAGGATGGCCACGCTGGTCTCGAGCTCGGGTGCCTCGATTGCTACCGTCAGGCCCCAGCCGAAGCGGGTCTTGAGGCGATCCTCCAGCCCTTCCACTTCCTTCGGGTAACGATCGCAGGACAGGACGATCTGCTGGCGCTCTTCGAACAGGGCGTTGAAGGTGTGGAAGAACTCCTCCTGGGAGCGCTCCTTGCCGGCAAAAAACTGGATGTCGTCGATCAGCAGGGCGTTGAGCGACCGGTAACTGCGCTTGAACTCGTCGATGCGGTTGTTCTGCAGGGCCCGGACCATGTCGCTGACGAAACGCTCGGAGTGGACGTAGGCGACGCGCGCACGCGGATTGCGGTCGAGAATCCGGTTGCCGATGGCGTGCATCAGGTGGGTCTTGCCGAGGCCGACGCCACCGTAGAGGAACAGCGGATTGTAGGAGCCGCCCGGGTTCTCGGCCACCTGGAAGGCGCCAGCCCGGGCCAGCTGGTTGCTCTTCCCTTCGACGAACGTCTCGAAGCTGAAGTCAGGATTCAGCCGCGCGCCGCTGAAAAACTCGCTGCGCGGCGGCGGGGCGGCCGAGCTGCCGTCCGGCCGCGGCGTCACTGCAGGCGCGCCGCTTGCCAGGCGTGAACCGACGTCGATCGAGACGTCGACCGGCCCTTCACTCCCCATGTTGTCCCGCGCAAGCTCGCGAATGCGGCCGAGACAGTGCTGCTGCAGCCAAGCCACCACATAGGGGTTGGGGGCGAGCAGCCGGAGGCTGCCCTCCTCGCTGATGGCCTGGAGCGGGGCTACGTAGGTGTTGAACTGGTCCGGGGACAGTTCACTCCTGAGCCGATTCAGACATTGGTGCCAGACGGCCGCCACTTTGCGTCCTGTGAGCCGGGGATTGCCGCGGAAGAGCCGCAGTCTATCCCGGCGGGGCCTAGTTATCCACAGCCCCGACAGCTCGGGGAGCTCAGCGCTGCATAGTTGACAGTCGCATGAGGCGCAAGTACGCTTTCGCGTCTTTTTGGCGGGCCCAGCCGGGCGCGCGCCCGTACATCTCGGACGGAATCAGTAACATGAAGCGCACTTTTCAACCGAGCAATCTGCGACGTAAGCGGACGCATGGGTTCCGGGCCCGCATGGCTACCAAGAACGGCCGCCAGGTCCTCTCGCGCCGGCGTGCCAAGGGCCGCGCCCGACTCGCCGTCTGAGTCGCGGGACAGCGACGAGCCCGCAGGCGACGCCATCGAGGCGCCTGCTCAGGTCCAGGTCTTCCCCCGCACTCGACGGCTCCTCTCGCCGCCGGAATTCTCCCGCGTGTTCAGGGCGGGTCGCCGAATCGGCGACCGCTACTTTACCCTGGTGTACGCACCTGGCCGCGGGCCTGCCGCGAGGCTGGGGCTCGCGGTCTCCCGCAAGGTGTCCCGGCGGGCGGTCGAGCGCAACCGGATCAAGCGCGTGTTGCGGGAGTCCTTTCGCCGGCACCCGGACCTGCCGGCACTCGATATCGTGGTAATGGCTCGACCGGGCGCCGCGGCATGCGACAATCACGAGCTCTCGGCGAGCATCGACGCCTTGATCGAACGGACGGCACGAAAATGCGAAAAATCGCGATCTTCCTGATCCGCGCCTACCAGTGGGTGATCAGCCCGGTCCTGGGCAACAATTGCCGGTTCCAGCCGACGTGCTCGGAGTACGCCATCGAGGCCATCCGCAGCCACGGGCTGCTGCGCGGCCTCGGCCTCGCCGTCCGTCGTGTCAGCCGCTGCCATCCCTGGGGGGACCACGGTCACGACCCGGTGCCACCGCGCCAGCCCACCGCCTGAGGAAAACCCGAGCTCATGGATAACCAGCGCGTCTTCCTGTGGATCGCCCTCGCGCTCATGGTGTGGCTGAACTACACCGCCTTCCTGCAGTACCAGCAAGCCAAGGCGCCGCAGCCCCCGGCAGCAGAGAGCACCGCCGAGGGCCCGGGCGGACTGGTGGCGCCGGAGCTGCCCGCAGCCACCGACACGCCCGGGCTGCCCGCAAGCGACCCAGATGCCGTGCCGGCGCCGCCCGGCGCGGTGGCCGATGCCGCTCCGGTTGCCGAGGCAGCCCCGTCGGAACGCCGTATCCGCGTGACCACCGACGTGCTGGAAATGGAGATCAGCCTCAGGGGCGGCGACCTGGTGAAGGCGGTGCTCCCCGATTACCCGGTGCACAAGAACGCACCTGACATCCCGGTCCAGCTGCTCGATCCGAGCGCCGATGCGCCCTATGTCTTCCGCTCGGGCCTGACGGCGCGGTCTGCCGAGGCGTCGACGCGGGCCGACACGCTGTTCACGGCGCCACGCATGGAGTACGAGCTGGCGCCCGGCGAGGACATGCTGGAAGTGCCGCTGACGGCCCGGCTGGAAAACGGCCTGGTAGTGACCAAGACCTGGCGCTTCAGCCGAGGCGGCTACGCGGTCGCGTTGGAGCAACGCCTGGAGAACGACAGCGAGCAGCCCTGGCAGGGCGCGAGCTACCTGCAGATCCGGCGGTTGCACGACCCGCCGGGCCGAAGCCTGACCAACGTCGAGAGCTACTCTTTCCGCGGGCCGGTGACCTTCAACGGCGACAAGTACGAGAAGCTCGATGTCGGCGATCTCGCCACGACCGGAATCGAGTACACCACCGAGGGCGGCTGGGTGGCGTCCATCCAGCACCATTTCCTGACGGCGGCCATTCCCGGCGGACGCGCCCAGTTCAGCGCAAGCGCAAACGCGGCGGGACTCTACAACGTCACGGCCGTGCGCATGCCGACGACCGTCGCGCCGGGCCAATCCGCCACGTTCGAAGACCAGTATTTCGTCGGCCCGAAGCTGCAGGAACAGCTGGAGGCGACATCACCGAGGCTGCGGCTGACGGTGGACTACGGCTGGCTGACCGTGATCTCCCAGCCGCTGTTCTGGCTGCTGTCACAAATTCACGACCTGGTCGGCAACTGGGGCTGGGCCATCATCCTCATGACCGTGCTCATCAAGCTGGTGTTCTACAAGCTGTCGGAAACCAGCGGCAAGTCGATGGCCAAGATGCGCAAGCTGCAGCCGCGCCTCAAGTCGCTGCAGGAGCGCTACGCCGACGACCGGCAGAAACTGTCGCAGGCGATGATGGAGCTCTACAAGAAGGAGAAGGTAAACCCGGCGGCGGGTTGCCTCCCCATTCTGGTACAGATGCCGGTGTTCCTGGCGTTGTACTGGGTATTGCTGGAAAGCGTGGAAATGCGGCAGGCGCCGTTCGCGCTGTGGATCCAGGATCTTTCCTCGCGCGACCCGTACTTCATCCTGCCGCTGCTGATGGGCGTCACGATGTGGTTCCAGCAGAAGCTGAACCCGGCGCCGCCCGACCCGATGCAGGCGAAGATCATGCAGCTGCTGCCGGTGATCTTCACCGTGTTCTTCGCGTTTTTCCCGGCGGGCCTGGTGCTCTACTGGTTCGTCAACAACCTGCTGGCGATCCTCCAGCAGTGGCGCATCAACAAGGTGGTCGAGGCCGGCGGGGCCTAGTGCCGCGCCCGGCCGGCCCGCCGGCCGGATGAGCAGCCAGCCCGCAGACGACACTATCGTCGCCCCGGTCACCCCGCCGGGCCGCGGCGGCGTGAGCATCGTTCGCCTGTCCGGTCCAGGGGCGCTGGCGCTCGCTGCGCACATTACCGGCACCCTGCCCCCGCCGCGCCGGGCAGCCCTGCGGCAGCTGCATACTGCGGAGGGTCCGGTCGATCGGGGCCTGGTGCTCCTGTTCCCCGGACCTGACTCCTTCACCGGCGAGGACACCGTGGAGTTCCAGCTGCACGGCAGCCCGGTCGTCACGACACTCCTGGTGCGGGCGCTGGTGGCGCACGGTGCGCGCGAGGCGGGCCCGGGCGAGTTCACGCGCCGCGCGTTTCTCAACGGCCGGCTTGACCTGGCCCAGGCCGAGGCCGTGGCCGATCTCATCGCCAGTGCTTCTGCCGAGGCCGCCCGAGCTGCACTTCGGTCGCTCGAGGGTGAGTTCTCCACGCGTGTCGAGGCGCTGGTGGAGGAGCTCATCCGGCTGCGCGTCCGGCTCGAGGCAGGGCTGGATTTCCCCGAAGAGGGTGTCGACGACTTGGCCGACCCGGAGCTCGAAGGGCTGCTGGTCGGCCTGCTGCGGGAGCTTCGCGACGTGCGCGCCGCGGCCGATCGCGGCCGCGTCCTGCGCGACGGCCTGACGCTGGTGATCGCGGGCCCGCCCAACGCCGGGAAGTCGAGCCTGCTCAACCGCCTGGCCGGCTACGAGGCTGCGATTGTGACCGAGCTGCCGGGCACTACCCGCGACCTCGTGCGCGAGGACATCCTCATCGACGGCATGCCGGTGAGGGTGGTGGACACGGCAGGGTTGCGCGAGGCGTCGGACCGGGTGGAGCGGGAAGGCATTCGGCGCGCGCGCGAAGCCATGGCCCGCGCTGACCTGGTGCTGCTGGTCGGCGCCGGCGACGAGCCGCCGTTGTCGCCGGACCGGTTCGAGCTGCCGCCAGGCGTACCGATGCTGCGGGTGTGCAACAAGACCGACCTCCTGGCACTTCCGCCCGCTGTGGGTCACGGGCCTGATGGGCTGGAAGAGGTCCGGCTGTCGGCACTCACCGGAGACGGCCTCGATCTGCTCCGCGAGTGGCTGAAGGCGTTCGCCGGCCATGGTGCCGGCGAGGGCGGGAGCTACGCGGCGCGCCGCCGGCACCTCGAAGCGCTCGACCGCGCCGCGGTTGCCGCGGCACGCGGGCTGGAGCTGCTGCGCGCCGACAGCGCAGTCGAGCTGGCGGCGGAAGAGCTGCGATCAGCGCAGGCCGCGCTGGGGGAAATCACCGGCGAGGTCTCTACCGAGGACCTGCTTGGCCGGATTTTCAGCGAGTTCTGTATCGGCAAGTAGCTGTTCAGTCGCGTGGCGCAAGCTGCACGACTTTCCCGGGGCGGGACGAGCCCTTCTCGACGAAGACGCGATCACGACCGGCGTTCTTGGCCCGGTACAGCGCATCGTCGGCCCGGGCGAGCGTCTCCTCGATGGTTTCACCGTGACGGTAGACCCCGATGCCGGCGGAAAACGTCACCGTGATGTCCTGCTCGAAACGCTCCTGGGCCAGCACCTGCTGGAGGCGCTCGGCACACTGGCGAGCGCCGTCGATCCCGGTTTCCGGCAACAGGCCGATGAACTCCTCGCCGCCGAACCGCCCGAAAGCATGGCGACGGCGGCCCGGCGAGATGATGTCTTCGCCCCGCAGCTCCCGCCGCGCGATCTGGGCGAAGCGACTCAGGACCCGGTCCCCGGCGACATGGCCGTGGCGGTCGTTGATGACCTTGAAGTGGTCCAGGTCGAAAATGATGATCGCGAAGGGCGCATGCCGCCGCTCCGAGCGCGCGCGCTCCTCTTCCAGCGCCTGCATGATGTAGCGCCGGTTGTAGGCCGAGGTCAGGTGGTCGCGGTCGGCGGCGCGCTGCGCGTTCTTGACGTGCTGCTGCAGGGCCTCGTTCTGCGCGCGCAACGCGGCCCGCAGCTGGGCCACGTGCGAACCGAAGAAGGTGCACCAGAGCAGGCAGGAAGCAAGGACGAGGAAGCGCATCGCCTCGTGGAAGAAATTGATCTCCACGCCCCGGAGCACGAGGTCGGCGGCCACCACCACCACGTAACCGGCCAGCGCAAGGAGCGTGAGCTTGAGAAAGTCGTCGCGATCAAGGCGGAAGATGCCGAACAGCATGATCACGATGTAAACCACCATCATGAGGCTGCGGTCGACGTGGGAGGCGCCGATGACCACGAGGATCCAGAACAGGCCGAGCGTGACCTGGGCCTTGGTCATGGACGGGTCGGCATAAGTCAGGCTCCGGCCCGAGCGCAGCATGTACCAGAACCAGGCGTTCGACAGGACAACGCCGCCCAGCATGCTCAGCATCAGCCAGAGGGGCATGGCGATCAGGCCGCCGGCCCAGCCGATCAGCGCGATGGTGGCCCACAGCGCATAGGAAGCGAGCGCCATGTAGAAGCGGCGCAGCCGTACCTCGAGGCGCGGATCTGCCTGCCTCCTGTCCACCACGGCTGCCGCTACGTCGCCCGTCGGCTTGGCCAAGCGCGTTACCCCGATATGGTCGTCCGGCCCACTGGCCGGGAATAGCACAATGACGGCTTATTATTACCCCTTCTGTGATCTCATTCTCATCTCGGCGGCCCTTCGGCTGCCGGCGGGCGCTGAATCGTGCGCTGGTGCACAGGTATTATTGGCGCGCGATTCGGGAAGAGCCGGACCAAGAGCAGGACATCGCGGTGCAGCATCCAGAGCAGTTCGACGTGATCGTGATCGGCGGCGGCCATGCCGGTACCGAGGCGGCGCTGGCGGCCGCCCGCATGGGCGCGCGCACGCTCCTGCTGACGCACAGCATCGAGACCGTCGGCCAGATGAGCTGCAATCCGGCGATCGGCGGTATCGGCAAGGGGCACCTGGCGCGCGAGATCGACGCCCTGGGCGGCGCCATGGCACGTGCCGCGGATGCTGCGGGCATTCACTTTCGCACGCTCAATGCGCGCAAGGGACCGGCGGTGCGCGCCACCCGCGCCCAGGCCGACCGGGCGCTGTATCGTGCGGCGATCCGCCGCCTGGTGGAGACCCAGCCCGGGTTGTCGCTGTTCCAGCAGGGCGCTGCCGACCTGCTGATCGAGGGCGAGCGCGTCGCCGGCGTCGTGACGGAGATGGGGCTGTCCTTTCGGGCTGCAGCCATCGTCCTGACCGTGGGCACGTTTCTGGGCGGGCGCATGCACGTCGGGGAGAGCAGCCACGCCGGCGGCCGGGCCGGGGACGCTCCGGCGAACCGGCTGGCGGCCCGCCTGCGCGAACTGCCGCTGCGCGTCGGGCGGCTCAAGACCGGCACCCCGCCTCGCCTGGACGCGCGCACACTGGATTTTGGTGCCATGCGCGAGCAGCCCGGCGACGACCCGCGCCCGGTGTTCAGTTTCCTGGGCCGACCCGAGGATCACCCCCGCCAGGTGCATTGCTGGATCACTCACACCAACGAGCGCACCCACGACATCATCCGTGCGGCGCTGCACCGCTCGCCCATGTACAGCGGCGTGATCGAGGGCGTGGGCCCCCGTTATTGCCCCTCGGTGGAGGACAAGATCACGCGCTTTGCCGACAAGAATTCGCACCAGGTGTTCGTCGAGCCCGAAGGGCTCGAGTCCGCCGAGGTGTATCCCAACGGCATCTCGACCAGCCTGCCTTTTGACGTGCAGCACGATCTGGTCCGCAGCATTCCCGGCTTCGAGCGCGCTCACATCACCCGGCCCGGCTACGCCATCGAGTACGACTATTTCGACCCCCGCGACCTGCGGCCGAGCCTGGAGACACGGCACTACCGGGGCCTGTTCTTCGCCGGCCAGATCAACGGCACGACCGGCTACGAGGAAGCGGCCGCCCAGGGGATGCTGGCCGGCATCAATGCCGTGCTCGGGCTGCGGGGCGAGGGCCCCTGGGTGCCGGGCCGCCATGAGGCGTATCTCGGCGTGCTGGTCGACGACCTGGTGACGCGCGGCACCTCCGAGCCTTATCGCATGTTCACCAGCCGCGCGGAGTACCGCCTGTTGCTGCGGGAGGACAACGCGGACGAACGGCTTACGCCGAGAGGCCGCGAGCTCGGCCTGGTCGACGATGCCCGCTGGGCGGCCTTCGAGCGCAAGCAGCGGGCCGTCGAGGCGGAGACAGCGCGGCTCGCCAGCTGCCGGGTACGGCCGGAGACCCTCGATCCGAACCGTGCCGCGAGGTTTCCCGGGGGCGCCCCGGCGCGCGAGTCGAACGCCCTGGAGCTGCTGCGGCGGCCCGAGGTCTCCTACGCCGACCTGCTGGCGCTGGGATGCCTCGACGGTCCCGGCGTGGCGCCTGAGGTCGCGCAGCAGATCGAGATCCGCACGCACTACCAGGGGTATATCCGCCGGCAGCAGCAGGAGATCGACCGGCAGCGGCGCCATGAAACGGCACCCCTGCCCGACGACCTGGACTACGGCGAGGTCCGGGGCCTATCGCACGAGGTGCGCCAGAAGCTGGCCGATGCGCGCCCCGCCACCCTTGGCCAGGCGGCGCGGCTGCCCGGGGTGACGCCGGCCGCGGTCTCGCTGCTGATGGTGCACCTGAAGCGTCGCCGCCGACCGGACGGGGAGGTCGCTTGAGGCACCTCCTGCTCGCGGCGCTGCTGGCGCTCGCGCTGTCGGCATGCGGGCGCGAACAGACGGCGCCGGACCGTAACCAAGCGCGGGCGCCCGAGGGGCCGGTGGTGTTACGCCGCGGCAACGGCCCGGATCCCACGACGCTCGATCCCCAGCGCGCGCAGGACGAGAACAGCCGGGACGTCATCCGCGATCTCTACGAAGGGCTGGTGGCCGAGACCAGCGCGGGCGAGCTCGTGCCCGGCGCGGCCGCCTCCTGGGAGGTCAGCGCCGATGGCCTGCGCTGGGTTTTCACGCTGCGGCCGGACAATCGCTGGTCGAACGGCGACCCGCTGACGGCGGCGGATTTCGTGGCCGGCTTCCGTCGCGCCGTGGATCCTGCCACGGCCAGCACCGAGGCCGGCCTGCTGCTTCCGATCCTCGGGGCCGCGGAGATCATCGCCGGCCAGACGCCGCCTGACACGCTCGGGGTCACCGCACCGGACGACCAGCGCCTCGAACTGCGCCTCGCGCGGCCGACGCCCTACCTGCTCGGCCTGCTCACCCATCCCATCACCTTCCCGGTGCACCGGCCCAGCCTGGCGGAGCACGGCAACGGATTCGCCCGGCCGGGCAAGCTGGTATCGAACGGCGCCTACCGGCTCGATGAGTGGGAGCCCCAGAGCCACATCCAGCTGCTGCGCAACGAGTTCTTCCGGGAACGGCCGCAGATCGACGTGGTGCGCTTCCGTTTCTTCGATCTGCCGGAGGCGGAGTTGAATCACTATCGCTCCGGCGCTCTCGACTACACGGTCCAGGTGCCGATGGCCCGCATGGCCTGGCTGCGCGAGAATCTCGGCGACGAGTTGCGCGTGGCGCCGGCGCTCAGCACGCAGTACTGGCTGTTCAACACGCTGCGCCCACCGACGGACGACGTGCGGGTCCGCCGGGCCCTCGCCATGGCCGTGAACCGTGAACGCCTGGCGGAGGCCGTCGTCGGCTTCGGCGACTACCCCGCCTACGGCCTCGTGCCGCCGGGCATGCTGAACTACACTTCCCAGTCCTTTGCCTGGCGCGAGCTGCCTTACGAGGAACGCACGGCACGGGCGCGGGCACTGCTGCGCGAAGCGGGTTACGGCCCCGACAATCCGCTCGAGCTGACGGTGCACTACAACACCGATGAGAACCTGCGCCGCGTAGCCGTGGCCGTCACCTCGATGTGGCGTGAGCACCTTGGCGTCGAGGCCACGCTGCATAACGAGGAGTTCCGCGTGATGCTCGCCCGGCGGCAGGACCCGGATGCGTGGCGCGTGCTGCGGCTGTCCTGGCGCGGCGACTACAACGATGCCTCCAATTTCCTGGAAATCCTGGCGCCCACCGGTGCGGTGCCGGACACCGGCTGGGTCGACGAGGAATACGTGCGCCTGCTGCAGCAGGCGGCGGTCGAGCAGGATCCGTCGACCCGCCGCGCGCTGCTGGAGGCCGCCGAGCGGCGCATGCTCGAGTTCGTACCCATCCTGCCGCTTTATCACCCGGTGGGGAGGCACCTCGTCAAGCCGTGGGTAAAGGGTTATCAGCACAACATCCTCAACCGCGCCTATTCGCGCAATCTGGCCATCGATATCCAGCAGCGGGGCTTCTGAGATGAATCGCTTGCGCCTGCCCTTGCTGTTTCTCGCCCTGCTCGCGGTGCTCATGCTGGGCTGGCGGGTCCTGCGCCCGCAGGCACCGCAGCCGGCCGTCGAGTCAGCGCCGGTGCTCGAATTCGTCCGCGGCAACAGTGCCGACCCGGAAGCGCTCGATCCTTTGCAAGCGCGGAGCGAGCCGGCGTTGAACATCCTCCGCGACCTCCACGAGGGCCTGACGGCACTGGACGCCGCGGGCCGTGTTGTCCCCGGCGCGGCGCGTAGCTGGCGCGTTGCCGACGACGGCTTGGAGTGGCGCTTCGAGCTCGATCCCGCCGCGCGCTGGTCGGATGGCCGGCAGGTGACGGCACACGATTTCGTCACGGCGTTCACCGCGCTCGCCGACCCGGCCGCAGCCTCGCCGCACCGAATGCTGTTCGGCGCGATCGCCGGCGTGGGTGATGCGGATGCCGGCACGCCCGCAGGGGTCGCGGCCGAGGGGGACGGTGTCGTGGTAATCACCCTCGAGCAGCCGACGCCATGGCTGGACGAGCTGCTCGCACACCCGGCGGCCAGCCCGCGCCGCACGGACGTGCCGGCGGACGGGCGGGTGTCGAGCGGGGCTTTTCGCCTGCGGGAGCGCGTCCCCGGATCGCACCTCGTGGCGGTCAGGAACGAGGACTACCGCGCCGCGGCGGAGGTGAGCCTGGACCAGGTCCGGTACGTGTCGCTGTCGGACCAGGCCAGCGAGCTGTCCCGCTATCGCGCCGGCGAGCTCGACATGACCTACACGGTGCCGGTGGCGCGCGTACCCTGGCTGCAGAAGAACATGCCGGAGGAGCTGCGCATCAGTCCCTACCTGGCGGTGTATTTCTATGGCTTCAACACTCGCAAGCCGCCGTTGGACGACCCGCGGGTGCGGCGCGCGCTGTCGCTGGCAGTGGACCGTGACCTGGTCGCGGCGCGCGTGGCGGGCGCCGGCGAATTGCCGGCATGCAACCTGGTGCCGCCCGGCATCCCGGATTACGAGTCACCGCAGGATGTGGCTTGCGGGCTGCGCCGGAGCGAGCGCCTGGAGCGGGCGCGCGCGCTGCTGGCCGAGGCGGGCTATGGCCCGGATCAGCCGCTGCGGCTGGAGATCCGCTACAACAGCGGCGAGCTGCACGACCGTGTCGCGGTGGCCGTGAGCGCATTCTGGCGGGAGGGGCTCGGCATCGAGACCGACCTGGTGCGCGAGGAATTCCGGGTGCTGCTGGGGAACGTGCGTGCTGGCGACGTCACCCAGGTCTATCGCGGCAGCTGGATCGCCGATTTTGCCCAGCCCGACAGTTTTCTCGGCATTCTCGCCGCCGACAGCCCCGTCAACGGCACCGGCTGGTCGGATCCGGAGTACGACCGGCTGCTGCGGGCGGCTGCCGCGGCCGCGCCGGCGGAGCGCGCGCGGCTGCTCGCCGAGGCCGAGTCCCGGCTGTTCGAGGCTGCACCGCTGATGCCGCTGTATTTCTACGTCAGCAAGAAGCTGGTGAAGCCCTGGGTCAGCGGGATCGAGGGCAACCCGCTCAACGTTCACCCGAGCCGCTACGTTTCGGTCCGGCGGCCCTGACGAGCCCTTGCCGCTTCAGTGCTCGAGCTCGAAGGTGGCGGTGACCGCTGCTTCGACGCGGATCAGGCCGGGCTGGTATGTCTCGCCGCCGCTCATTTCATTGGCGTCGGCCATGGCGGCGCGCATCATCGGCCGGGGCGGGGCGAAGCCGCCGCCCGTCTCGAGATGGAGCGGTTTGCCGACCTTCGCGCCGAGGGCTTCTGCCGTTGCAGTAGCCCGGGCGCGCGCATCCCTGGCGGCCGCGGCGAGCGCCTCGGCCTGGAGCTCGTCGCGCCGGGACGTATCGAAGCTCGCTGGCGAGGCTTCCGTTACGCCCAGGCCCAGGGCCCGTTCGGTCAAGTCCCCGAGCTGCCCGAGATCCATGAGCTTGAGCATCACCTGGCGACTGACTACGAAGCCGTGCTGCTCTTGCCGGCGGGTTTCCGGGTCCCAGGTCGTATCGGGCCGGACGGTCAATGCCGCGGTGGAGATGTGATCGTCCTCGAGATTGAAGCCCCGGGCGAGCTCGATCAGCCGGGCAACGCTCGAAGCCACCTCGTCGCGGCCGGCCTCCACGGTCGGCTGCCGGGACGTCACCCCGAAGCGCAGCACGGCGATGTCCGGAACGGCCTCGGCGTGCCCGATGCCGGTCGCCGTGACGGTCGGGTCGTCGTCCGCCATGACGGGCATGGGCAGCGACAGGACGCAGGCAAGCGCGAGCAGGGTGAGCACAGGGCGCAACATGGGGACCTCCTTGGTCGTGGCCTGATTGGCTTTTTCGATATTCCCTGATTACCATACCGCCGCGATTTACCGCTACCGCGCTCACCTGGAGGATGACTGTCGATGCGACCGCGCGCCGTAACGATCGGGCTGTCCCTGGCCGCACTGCTGGCTGCGGGCTCCACTCTTGCCGGGGAGCGTCCGGCAGCCGTCGAGACGTGCCTCGGCTGTCATGCCATTTCGGGCTACAAGAACGCTTATCCCACCTACCACGTGCCCAAGCTTGGCGGCCAGCACGCCCAGTACATCATCGACGCCCTGCGCGCTTATGCCAGTGGAGAGCGGCCGCATTCCACCATGCATGCCAACGCCGCGACGCTGAGCGAGGAAGAGATGCAGGCGATCGCCGAGTGGTTCGAGGAGCAGGGACAGTGAACAGGATGCAGAACGTCTCGACCGTCGCCCTGCTGCTGGCGGGTGTCCTCGCCGCCGGTCCTGCCGCCGCTTCCGGCAACGCCGAGCTGGGCAAGGCCAAGTCCGCGCCCTGCGTTGCCTGCCACGGCGTGGACGGCAAGGGCATTGCGCCGAATTTCCCGGTGATCGCCGGGCAGTATGCCGACTACCTCGTGCACACGCTGAAGCAGTATCGCAGCGGCGAGCGCAACAATGCGCTGATGGCGCCTAATGCGGCCAACCTGTCCGACGACGACATCGCGGACCTCGCGGCCTATTACTCGCAGCTGCCCGGCCTCAAGACGCCCAAGCGCTGATCTTCCGCACGGCCGGCCCGGGCCTTCGGCAGCTACAGGCGTCCGAGGAAGGCTTCGGCCCCGGCGCGAATCTGCGCCAGCTCTTCCGCGTCGATCCGTTCCAGGTTCTTCAGCGCCAGCCCCATGCGGGGATTGCCCGCTAGCGTCTCGAGATTGCGCGCCAGGAAATCCCAGTAGAGCAGATTGAAGGGGCAGGCATCCTCGCCGCTGCGCTTGCCGGGGTCGTAGCGGCAGCCCGCGCAGTAGTTGCTCATGCGCTTGATGTAGGCGCCGCTGGCGACGTACGGCTTGGTGCCGACGATGCCGCCGTCGGCATGCAGCGCCATCCCGAGGGTGTTTGGCAGCTCGACCCACTCCACCGCATCGACGTAGATCCCGAGGAACCAACTGCACACCGCCTCCGGATCCAGCCCGGCCAGCAGGGCGAAGTTGCCGATCACCATGAGCCGCTGGATGTGGTGGGCGTAGCCGTTCGCCAGCGTGTCGCCGAAGCACTGTCGCAGGCAGTTGAGGTCGGTGTCCGCGTCCCAGAAAAAGGATGGCAGCGGGCGGGCGTGGCTGAAGTGATTGCGCTCCGCGTAGCCCGGCATCTCCAGCCAGTAGACGCCGCGGATGAACTCGCGCCAGCCGAGCACCTGCCGGACGAAGCCTTCGACGGCCTCGAGCGGCGCCTGTCCGGCGCGCCAGGCCGCGACCGCCGCATCCACCGCGCGGCGCGGGTCGAGTAGCTTCAGGTTCAGCGCCGCCGAGATGCCGGCATGGTACAGCCAGGGCTCGCCCTGCCACATGGCGTCCTGGTAGCGGCCGAACAGGGCCAGCCTGCGGGAGATGAAGGCGTCCAGCGCCGCCTCGGCCTCCTCCGGCGTGACCGGCCAGCCGAAGCTCTCCAGGTCGCCGGGATGATCGGGGAAGCGGGCGGCGACCTCGGCGAGGACTCCGCGCGTGATGTCGTCCGGCTCGAAGCGCCGCGGCGGCGGCAGCGCCCCGGGCCCCTTGCGGCCAAAGCTGCCGCGGTTGGCGCGGTCGAAATTCCATGCGCCGCCGGCCGGCTGGCCGTCCTCCATCAACACATCGAATCGCTTGCGCAGCTCGCGATAGAAGAACTCCATCACCAGCCGTTTCCGGCCGCGGGCCCAGCGCGCGAAGTCATCGCGGCCGCAAAAGAAATGGGCGTCCCCGTGCCAGCAGAGCTCGACCCCGGCATCGCGACAGGCCGACTCGATTATCTCCTGCACCCGCCATTCTCCGGCCTCGACCACCCGCAGCCGCGCCGGGCGGTGTCGCGCGAGCGCCTCGGAAAGTCCCGCGCCCAGCGAGGCGTGCCCGGCATCCAGCGCCTGGTAGTCGACGGTCCAGCCCGCGGCGCGGAGGTCCGCAGCATAGTGACGCATCGCCGCCAGGAAGACCGCGATCCGCTGCCGGTGGCTCCAGGCATGGGTCGCTTCGCCGGCCGACTCGATCATCAGTACCACGTCCTGCCCGGGCCGCCCGGCCAGCAGCGCCGCGTTGCTCGGATCGAGCTGGTCGCCGAGTACGAGTATCAGCTCAGCTGCCATGGCGCCTTTGCCCGCAGCGGCCTGAGGCGAGACAATCAGGGTTTCGCGACGGGTCCAGCCCGAGGGGGGCGAGGAAGTGCAGCAGCCCAACATGATCGACTTCGAGGCCGGCATCACGGCGGTCGATACCGAGTACGTCCGGCCTGGGCTCGATGCGAGCCACCTGGTCGTCCAGGGCGGCCGGGCCGCCTTCGTGGACACGGGCACGACGTATTCCGTGCCCCTGCTGCTCGCGGCGCTCGACGCGAAAGGCCTTGCCCCCGAGCAGGTCGACTGGGTTTGGGTGACGCATGTGCACCTCGATCATGCGGGCGGGGCGGGCGAGTTGATGGCGGCGCTGCCGAACGCCGTCGCGGTGCTCCATCCCCGCGGCGCCCGTCACATGGCGGATCCCTCGAAGCTGATTGCGGGCGCAACGGCCGTGTACGGCGAGGAGACTTTCCGGGAGCTGTACGGCGAGATTCGGCCGATCCCGGAGGAGCGGATTCGGACGGTGGCGGACGGCGAGCGGTTGATGCTCGCGGACCGCGAGTTCGAGTTCATTCATGCGGAAGGCCATGCCCGCCACCACTACTGCATTGTCGACCCGGCGTCCAAGGGTATCTTCACCGGGGACTGCTTCGGCATCTCCTACCGTGAACTCGACACGGACGCCGGGCCGTTCATTTTCCCGACCACCACGCCCGTGCAGTTCGACCCGGAGGCTGCACACGATACCATCCACCGGATTCTTTCCTACCAGCCCGCGCGGGTGTTCCTGACGCACTTCAGCTGTGTGGAGAGCCCGGCGGCCCTGGCCCCTCAGCTGCATCGAGACCTGAACGCCTACGTCGACATCGCGCGGGACCGCGCCGACGATGCCGACCCGGAGGCTTCCATCCAGGCCGCCCTGCGTGACTGGACGTTCTCGCGGCTCGATGATCACGGCGTCGATCCCGACCCCGAGTTCCGCGAGGAAGTGCTGCGGATGGACCTGGCACTGAACGCACAGGGTCTCGCTTTCTGGCTCAAGCACGGAGGTGGCGCATGAGCACGTTCAAGGCATTCCGGATCCACCAGGCCGGCAAGGGGGTGGACGCGCGCCTCGAGCAACTGTCGCTGGACGACCTCGGCCCCGGCGAGGTGGTGATCCGCGGCCACTGGTCGAGCATCAACTACAAGGACGCTCTCGCCGCAACCGGCAAGGGCCGGATTCTCAAACGCTTTCCCCTGGTCGGCGGCATCGACGTAGCCGGCGAGGTGGTGAGTTCGGAGGACCCGCGCTATCGCCCGGGCGACCCGGTGCTGGTCACGGGCTGCGGCCTGGGGGAGGACCATGACGGCGGCTATGCCGAGTTCGCACGGGTGAGCGGCGAGTGGGTGGTGCCGGTGCCGACCGGGCTGGACCCCCGGGCCGTGATGCAGCTGGGCACGGCGGGATTCACCGCGGGCCTGGCCGTGCACCGGCTGGAGCACAATGGCCTCGCGCCGGACAAGGGCCCGGTGATCGTCACCGGCGCCACCGGCGGGGTGGGCAGCCTGGCGGTGGATATGCTGGCCGGGCGCGGCTATGCCGTCACCGCCCTCACCGGCAAGGCCGAGGCGGGCGACTATCTGCGCGAGCTGGGTGCCGCCGAGATCCTGGTGCGCGGGCAGTTCGAGATGGGCACCCGGCCGCTGGAAAAGGCCACCTGGGCCGGCGCCGTGGACAATCTCGGCGGCGAGACCCTGGCCTGGTTGACCCGAACCATGGACTGGTGGGGGTCGATTGCCAGTATCGGGCTCGCCCAGAGCCACGAGCTGAACACGACCGTGATGCCCTTCATCCTGCGCGGGGCCAACCTGCTCGGGATCAACTCGGTCGCCACGCCGCGTCCGCTGCGGCTGGCGGTATGGGACCGGCTGGCAACCGACCTCAAGCCTCGACATCTCGACAAGATAGCCGAAAATACCGTCCCGTTAAGCAACATTGCCAGCGCATTCGACGCATATATCGACGGCAAGGTGCGCGGCCGCACGCTGGTGGACCTGCGCGCCTGAATCTGCCGGGGGCCGGGGCGCTCCCGCCCGGCGCCATGGGCTAGAATGGTGCGCTGCCATGGGAGTGATGCATGCCTGAGATCCAGTCCCCCGGCGCGCGCTTCCGCGTTGCCCTCGAGACCGAGTGTCCGCTGCAGGTCGTCGGCACGATCAATGCCTACACGGCGTTACTGGCCGAGCGTGCCGGCTTCCGCTCGCTCTACCTGTCCGGGGCCGGGGTCGCGAACGCGTCCTTCGGGTTGCCAGACCTGGGGATGACCGGCCTGAACGACGTCTGCGAGGACATTCGCCGCATCACGGGCGCGACCGACCTGCCTCTGCTGGTGGACGCCGATACCGGCTGGGGCGCTGCCTTCAACATTGCGCGGACCGTCAAGGAGATGATTCGCGCCGGTGCGGCTGCCCTGCACCTGGAGGACCAGGTCTCCGCCAAGCGTTGCGGCCACCGCCCCGGCAAGGCGCTGGTCTCGGGCCCGGAGATGTGCGATCGGATCCGCGCCGCCGTCGACGGCCGTAACGACCCCGCCTTCGTCATCATGGCCCGCACCGACGCCCATGCCGTCGAGGGTCAGGCCCAGGCCATCGAGCGCGCTCAGGCCTACGTCGAGGCGGGCGCCGACATGATTTTCGCCGAGGCCCTGACCACGCTCGACGAGTATCGGCAGTTCACCGCCGCCGTGCCGGTGCCGGTGCTGGCCAACATCACCGAGTTCGGCAAGACCCCGCTGTTTACGACCGCCGAGCTGGCCGACGCGGGCGTCCGGCTGGTGCTCTACCCGCTCTCGGCCTTCCGCGCCATGAGCAAGGCCGCGCTGTCGGTGTACGAGACACTGCGCCGCGACGGCACTCAGCAGGCATCGATCGATGCCATGCAGACCCGCGCCGAGCTCTACGACGTGCTCGGTTATCACGACTATGAACGGAAGCTCGACGCGCTGTTCACGGCCGACGTCGCGGCTCCAGAGACCCAGGGAGAAAAAGAATGAGCAAGGACAAGAAAGCAGGCGGCCTGGCGGGCATTTCCGCGGGCGAAACGGCAATCTGCACCGTCGGCAAGGAAGGCGCCGGCCTCACCTACCGCGGCTATGACATCTACGACCTGGCCGAGCATGCCCGCTTCGAGGAGGTCGCCTACCTGCTGCATTACGGCAAGCTGCCCACGCAGGCCGAGTACGACGGTTACATCGCGCGCCTGAAGGGACTGCGCGACCTGCCGGGCGCGCTGAAGCAGGCGCTGGAAGCGGTCCCGGGCGACTCCCATCCCATGGACGTGCTGCGAACGGGGTGCTCGCTGCTCGGGAACTTCGAGCCAGAGGGCGATTTCTCGCGCCAGCTCGACGTCGCCGACCGGCTGCTCGCGGCCTTCCCCTCGATGCTCCTCTACTGGTGGCGTTTCCACCAGGACGGCGTGCGCATCGACACCGTGACCGATGACGACAGCGTCGCCGGGCATTTCCTGCACCTGCTGCATGGCCAGGCCCCGTCCGACTTCCATCGCCGGGTGCTGGACGTGTCGCTGATCTTGTACGCCGAGCACGAGTTCAACGCCTCGACTTTCACGGCACGCGTCATCGCGGCGACGCTCTCGGACTTCCACTCCGCGATCACGGGCGCCATCGGGGCGCTGCGCGGTCCGCTGCACGGCGGCGCCAACGAGGCAGCGATGGAGCTGATCGAGCGCTTCGACAGCGCGGCGGCGGCCGACCAGGGTGTGCGCGGCATGCTGGCCGCGAAAGAGAAGATCATGGGCTTCGGCCACCGGGTCTACACCACGTCCGACCCGCGCAACAAGGTCATCAAGGCCTTCGCGAAGCAGCTGTCCGACGAGCGGGGTGACACCGTCGTCTATCCCGTGTCGGAGGCGATCGAGAAGGTGATGTGGGACGAGAAGAAGCTGTTCCCGAACGCCGATTTCTACTCCGCCAGCGCCTACCGCTTCATGGGCATCCCGACCGCGCTGTTCACGCCGATCTTTGTCTGCTCGCGCACCACCGGCTGGTCCGCCCATGTCATGGAGCAGCGTGCCAACAACCGCCTGATCCGCCCGGGCGCCGACTACACCGGCCCCGGCCTGCAGGCCTGGACGCCCATCGCCGAGCGCAGCTGAGAGGCCCGCTGCAGCAAGGGAAGCACGCCGATGTCAGCCGCAGACAACCGCTCGGCCAGGCGTCCCGAGCCCGACCGGGCCCTGGTCGACATCGCCGAGTACGTCGACGGGTACGAGATCGATAGCGCCGCCGCGCTGGAGACCGCTCGCTACTGCCTGATGGACACCCTGGCCTGCGGTTTCCAGGCCCTGGACTATTCGGCGTGCACCAAGCTGCTCGGCCCCGTAGTGCCCGGCGCCACGTTGCCCGGCGGCGCGCGTGTGCCCGGTACGGCGTGGGAACTGGACCCGGTCCAGGCGGCCTTCAACACCGGGGCCATGGTGCGCTGGCTGGACTTCAACGACACCTGGCTGGCGGCCGAATGGGGTCACCCCTCCGACAACCTCGGGGCGATCCTCGCCGTCGCCGACTACCTGTCGCGGCAGCGTGCCGCTGAGGGCGAAGAGCCGCTCAGGATGCGCGCCGTCCTCGAGGCCATGGTCAAGGCCCACGAGGTCCAGGGGGTGATCGCGCTGGAAAACAGCTTCAACCGCGTCGGCCTCGACCACGTGCTGCTGGTGCGCATCGCCTCCACCGCGGTCGCCACGCAGATGCTCGGCGGCACGCGCGAACAGATCATCAATGCCGTCTCCAACGCCTGGATCGACGGCGGCGCGCTGCGCACCTACCGGCACGCGCCGAACACCGGCTCGCGCAAGAGCTGGGCTGCCGGTGACGCCACCAGCCGCGGCGTCCGTCACGCGCTGATCGCGCTCACTGGCGAGATGGGCTATCCCTCGGCTCTGACTGCGCCGCGCTGGGGTTTCCAGGACGTGCTCTTCCGCGGCAAGGACCTTGCCTTCTCCCAGGCCTACGGTACCTACGTGATGGAAAACGTGCTGTTCAAGATCTCCTACCCGGCCGAGTTCCACGCCCAGACGGCCGTCGAGGCAGCGATGACGCTGCACCCCGAGGTACGCCATCGCCTGGACGAAATCAGGGAAGTGGTGATCGAGACCCAGGAACCGGGCGCGCGCATCATCGACAAGACGGGACCCCTCGACAACCCGGCCGACCGCGATCACTGCATCCAGTACATGACGGCAATCCCGCTGATCTTTGGCCGCCTGGTCGCGGCCGACTACGAGGACGATGTGGCCCGCGACCCGCGCGTCGACGCGCTGCGCGAGAAGATGACGGTGCGCGAAAACGACCGTTTCACGCGGGACTATTACGATCCGGAGAAGCGTTACATCGGCAACGCTGTCCAGGTCTTTTTCGCGGACGGCAGCTCCACCGAGCGTGTCGAGGTGGAGTATCCCATCGGCCATCGCAAGCGCCGTGCCGAGGGCATCCCGGTGCTGGTGCGGAAGTTCGAGCACAGCCTCCGCGACAAGCTGTCGGACCGCCAGTTCAAAGCCCTCAAGTCGCTATGCTCCGATCAGCAGAAGCTGGAACATACGCCCGTCGACGAGTTCGTCGCGCTGCTGGTAACCGATTGAGCGGCCCCTGCCGGTGAACCCGACCGCGCGTTGCCGGCGAAGACGTCTTCGCGAGGCAAACAGCACGCGAGGAGAGTGGCATGCAGTTCAAGGGTTTCATCGCCGGCGCCGCCGTGGTGGCGCTGGCCTGGCTGGGCTCGACGGCCTGGGACAACTACTCGGCCGAGTTACGGGCCGGCTCGATGCACGGCCTGAACGGGATCCAGGCGTCTGCGCAGGGAATGACCGAGGCGGAGAAGGAGGCCCACGTGGCCGAGATGCGCCGCCTCTGGCAGTCCATGACACCGGCCCAGCGCGAGGCCTATCGCAACCGGTCTTACTGCCCGTACTCGGGCCAGGGCGCGCACGGCCGGGCCCGCGGGGCAGCACCGGGCGAAGTCGCCCCGGCGTTGCGCCAGGAGCCCCGCCCGATCGACATCTAGGCCGGGCCCGGGCCGGCCGGCCAACCGGTCCTGCCGTGTCCGAGAGGGCACGGCGGGGCCTTTTGATTCGGTATACTTGCGGGCCCATGCCGAGGGGGCCCGGTGGACACATCCCGCATCCAGCACCTGATCGAGGACGGCCTGGGCGTATTGCGCCTGGCGGAGCCGGCCGGCCTGGCCATGGCGCTGTCTGCCTACGTCGCCCTGCTTGCGAAATGGAACAAGGCCTATAACCTCACGGCCGTGCGCGTGCCCGACGAAATGGTCCCGCGGCACATCATGGACAGCCTCGTCCTCCTGCCCTTTCTCGCCGCCGGGCGAGTGCTCGACGTCGGCACGGGCGCCGGTCTGCCCGGCCTGGTGCTTGCCATGGCGCGACCGGGCCAGGATTTCGTGCTGCTCGACGCCTCGGGCAAGAAGACGCGCTTCGTCGAGCACGCGGCGGAGCGGCTCGGCCTCAAGAACGTCACCGTCGTGAAAAGCCGGGTAGAGGACCATGACGACCCGGATGGGTTCGCCATGGTGGTCACCCGGGCCTTCGCTTCAATCGCCGATATCATCCGCGCCGCCGGGCGGCAGCTCAGGCCGGGCGGCGTCATGCTGGTGATGAAAGGCAGCTTCCCCGAGGACGAGCTGCTGGCCCTGCCGCCGGGCTGGCGCCTCCAGGCGGTGCACCGGCTCAAGGTGCCGGGCCTGCGCGCCGAGCGTCACCTCCTCGAGTTCTGTCGCGAGGAAGACGCCAAGTGACGAAGATACTCGCCATCGCTAACCAGAAGGGCGGCGTTGGCAAGACCACCACGGCCGTCAATCTCGCCGCTTCGCTGACCGCGACGCGGCGCCGTGTGCTGCTGGTGGACCTTGATCCCCAGGGCAACGCCACGATGGGCTCTGGCATCGACAAGAACAGTCTCGAGGTCTCCTCCTGCGACATGCTGCTGGGCGAGGCGCCGGCCCGCGATGCCGTGGTCCGGACCGATCCCGGCGGCTTCGACCTGATCCCCGGCAACGACGACCTCACCACCGCCGAGGTGCGCCTGATCAACGAGTTCGGCCGCGAGAGCCGGCTGCGGACCGCGCTGAAGGATATCGTCAAAGACTATGACTACGTGCTGATCGACTGCCCGCCGTCGATCAACATGCTGACGGTGAACGCCCTGACCGCGGCCACCGGCGTCCTCATCCCGATGCAGTGCGAGTACTACGCCCTCGAGGGCCTGTCCGCCCTGGTCGGTACGGTCGAGCAAATCCGCGATGCCGTGAACCCCGGGCTGCGGATCGAGGGCATCCTCCGGACCATGTTCGACCCGCGGAACAACCTCGCCAACGAGGTTTCTTCGCAGCTGATACTGCATTTCGGCGACAAGGTGTTCCGCACCGTGATCCCGCGCAACGTGCGCCTGGCGGAGGCGCCCAGCTTCGGCATGCCCGCCCTGTTCCACGACAAGACCAGCCGGGGCGCGCTGGCCTACCTGGCGCTGGCCGGCGAGATGATCCGCCGGCAGGAGATGGCGGAGCCGGCCCGCTGAGGCTTGGGTTACACTCCCGCGGCACAGCGGACTAATGGACCTAAACGGAGACTCCACCCCCATGGCCGTCAAGAAACGCCTCGGCCGCGGCCTCGACGCCCTGCTCTCCACCACGGCACGAGCCGAAGCCGACGAAAGCCGCGACACCGGCCAGTACCGCGAACTGGCAGTGGAGCTCCTGCAGCGCGGCCGTTACCAGCCGCGGCAGGACATGCGCCAGGAAGGCCTCGAGGACCTGGCGGACTCGATCAAGGCCCAGGGCGTGGTCCAGCCGATCGTCGTGCGGCCTATCCGCGAGACGCCCGAGGGTGTCCGCTTCGAGATTATCGCCGGTGAGCGCCGCTGGCGAGCCGCCCAGCTCGCCGGGCTGCAGAAGGTGCCGGTCATCATCCGCGAGGTGCCCGACGAAGCGGCCGTGGCGATGTCCCTGATCGAGAATATCCAGCGCGAGAACCTCAACCCGCTGGAGGAGTCCCGCGCGCTCGACCGGCTGATCCGCGAATTCGAAATGACCCACCAGCAGGCCGCGGAAGCGGTGGGACGTTCCCGAGCGGCGGTCAGCAACCTGCTGCGGCTGCTGGAACTGGGCGACGAGGTGAAGGCGCTGGTCGAGCGGCGCCAGCTGGAGATGGGGCATGCCCGGGCCTTGCTCGGGCTGGCCGACCCGGGGGCCCAGGCCGCGGCCGCCCGCGAGGTGGCCAAAAAGGGACTGTCCGTGCGGGAGACCGAGCGGCTGGTCAAGCGGCTGCAGGCGCCGGCGAAGAAGGCCCCGCCGGCGACCTCCCGCGATCCGGACATCCGCCGGCTGGAGGGCGAGCTGGCCGACAGGCTGGGCGCTCGCGTCGCGCTCCAGCACACGGCCGGCGGCCGTGGCAGGCTGGTGGTGAGCTACAACAGCCTCGACGAGCTCGAGGGCATCCTCGGGCACATCAAGTAAAGCCGCTCGGGCTTGGCTGGGCCAGCTCAACCCGGCTATAATCTTCGGGCTTTGAGGGCCGGGTTTCTCGGCATGCAGTTACGGGTCGGTTCAGTACCCGGAAAGATCATCGCCGGACAGTCGGGCGTGACCCTGGTCGCCGCGGCCCTGTACGGGCTCGTGGCGGGCGCGGATGCCGCTTTCGGGGCCCTCGTGGGAGGAAGTATCAGCGTCGTGCTGAGCCTCTGGATGGCGTTGCGGGTGTTCTCGGTCCCGGCCGAAGCGGGTCCGCGAGCCATGTTCGCGGCCTTCGTCAAGGCGGAGGCGCTAAAAATAGTGCTGGCTGTAGCCATGTTTTCGGCGGCAGCCATTTTTTTGAGCCACGTGTTTGTACCGCTCGTGGTCACGTTCGCCGCCACGCTGGTCGTCAACTGGCTGGCGTTGGTCTTTACGCGACGTGATCGTCAGGGCTTTGGTGGATAAGGGCCATGGCAGCTTCTCCGACCGAATATGTCACGCATCATCTCGAGCACCTCTCCGTCGGGGAGGGCTTCTGGACCGTCCACATCGACACCCTGTTCTGGTCCTGGGTCTGCGGGCTGATCTTCCTGGGCGTCTTCTACGGCGCCGCCCGCGCCGTGACCGCCGGCGTGCCTGGCAAGATGCAGAACTTCGTCGAGGCGATACTCGAGTTCATCGAGACCTCGGTGAAGGACGCCTTCCACGGCCCGCGCGACTTCATCGCGCCCATGGCGCTGACCATCTTCGTCTGGGTCTTCCTCTGGAACCTGCTCGACCTGGTGCCCGTGGACCTGTTCCCGGTGCTGGCGTCCATGGTGGGCATCGAGTACATGCGCATCGTGCCCTCGGCCGACATGAGCGCCACCTTCGCGCTCTCGCTGACTGTGCTGGCGCTGATCATTATCTACAGCATCAAGGGCAAGGGCTGGGGCGGCTTCGCCAAGGAGTACCTGACACACCCCTTCGGCAAGAACCCGCTGCTCGTGCCCTTCAACATCATCCTGAACACCGTGGAGATGATCGCCAAGCCGGTCTCGCTGGCGCTGCGACTGTTCGGCAACCTCTACGCTGCCGAGCTTATCTTCATCCTGATCGCCATGCTGCCCTTCTGGATCCAGTGGGCTCCCGGCAGCATCTGGGCGATCTTCCATATTCTCGTGATCCCGCTGCAGGCGTTCATCTTCATGACGCTGACGATCGTGTACCTGTCGCTGGCTTACGAGACCCACTGAGTTCTAACCCTGTAGACCCTGCCTCCTACGGAGATTGATCATGGAAGCAATTGCATCTGTTCAGGCCTTTACCGCTCTTGCCGTGGGCCTCATTTTCGCCTTCGCGGCGCTCGGTACCGGCATCGGTTTCGGCCTGCTCGGCGGCAAGTTCCTGGAAGGCGCGGCGCGCCAGCCGGAGATGGCCAACATGCTGCAGATTCGCATGTTCATCGTCGCCGGCCTGCTCGATGCGCTGGCCATTATCGGCGTGGCGTTCGCCGCGCTGCTGCTGTTCGCCAACCCGCTGCTGGCCGCGCTCGGAAGCTGAGGGACGCATCGCGTCCCCGGCAGCACACCACGCTGATCGGGAGTCGGAATCGTGGGTATTAACCTGACACTCTTCGGCCAGATGCTGACCTTCCTGGTCTTCATCTGGTTCACCAAGAAGTTCGTCTGGCCGCCGGTCATGCAGGCGCTGGAGGAACGACGGGCAAGGATCGCCGAGGGCCTGGCTGCCGCCGAGCGCGGCCAGAAGGCACTCGAGGAGGCCGACGCCCAGGTGGCCGAGCGCCTGCGCGAGGCGCGCCAGCAGGCCGCGCAGATCATCGAGCAGGCGGAGCGCCGCGGCGCCGAGCTGGTCGAGGAAGCCAAGGTGAATGCCGAGGCCACCGGGGAGCGGATGATCGCCCAGGCCCGGGCCGAGATCGACCAGGAGACCAACCGGGCGCGCGAGTCGCTGCGCGGTGAAGTCGCCGCGATCGCGGTCGCCGGCGCGAAGCAGCTGCTCGAGAAGGAGATCGACTCCGCGACCCATCGCGAACTGCTCGATCGCCTCGCCGGGCAGCTCTAGGCCGGCTCGGGGAGAAGCGCAGCCATGGCAGAGAAGATGACAGTCGCGCGGCCCTACGCCAGGGCCGTCTTCGAAATCGCCAGAGAGGCCGACGCGCTGGCGGCCTGGTCCGAGTTGCTCGGCCGTGGCGCAGTCGCCGCCGCCGACGAGCGGGTGCACGAGCTGATCGGCAACCCGGCCGTAACGCGCGAGGCGTTGGCGGAACTGTTCATCGAGCTCTGCGGCGAGGGCGCGGGCGCACACGGCTCCAGCTTCATCAGGGTCCTCGCGGAGAACGGGCGCCTTGCCTGGCTGCCGGAGATCGCCGCCGAGTTCGAGGCACTGCGCGCCGAGGCTGAGAACGTCGTGGACGTGCAGGTGACGTCCGCGGTGGAACTCGACGAGGCCGAGCGCGCGGGCTTCGCGACCGCCCTGAAGAAGCGGCTGGGCCGCGAAGTCCGCCTGCATTGCGACACCGACGCGAAACTGCTCGGCGGCGCGATTATCCGCGCTGGCGACCTGGTCATCGATGGCTCACTGTCCGGCCGCCTGGAAAGGCTTGCCGGCGCCGTCACGCACTAAAGGATTGTAGGAAATGTCCATCAAGGCATCTGAAATCAGCGATCTGATCAAAGAGAAGATCCTCAACTTCCAGTCGGCCACCGTCGCCAGCAACGTCGGCACCGTGGTCTCGGTGACGGACGGCATCGTGCGCATCCACGGCCTGGCCAACGCGGCCTACGGTGAAATGCTGGAATTCCCCGGCAACACCTTCGGCCTGGCGCTGAACCTGGAGCAGGACTCGGTCGGCGCCGTGGTGCTGGGCGACTACCTGCACATCTCCGAGGGCGACGAGGTGAAGACCACCGGGCGCATTCTCGAGGTGCCGGTGGGCGAGGCGCTGCTGGGCCGCGTGGTGAACCCGCTCGGGCAGCCGCTGGACGGGAAGGGGCCGATCAAGACCGACCACACCTCGCCCATCGAGAAGGTGGCGCCGGGCGTGATCTGGCGCCAGTCGGTGAGCCAGCCGGTGCAGACCGGCCTGAAGTCGGTCGACGCCATGGTCCCGGTCGGCCGCGGCCAGCGCGAGCTGATCATCGGCGACCGCCAGACCGGCAAGACCGCCGTCGCGATCGACGCCATCATCAACCAGAAGGGCACCGGCGTTAAGTGCATCTACGTGGCGATCGGCCAGAAGCAGTCGTCCATCGCCGGCGTGGTGCGCAAGCTGGAAGAGTTCGACGCGATGGACCACACCATCATCGTCGCCGCCCCTGCCGCCGACTCGGCCGCGCTGCAGTACATCGCCCCTTACGCGGGCTGCGCCATGGGCGAGTACTTCCGTGACAAGGGCGAAGACGCGCTGATCATTTACGACGACCTGACCAAGCAGGCCTGGGCCTACCGGCAGGTGTCGCTGCTGCTGCGCCGCCCGCCGGGCCGCGAAGCCTATCCTGGCGACGTGTTCTATCTGCACTCCCGCCTGCTCGAGCGGGCCGCGCGCGTCAACGCCGAGTTCGTCGAGCGCGAGACGGGCGGCGCGGTGAAGGGCCAGACGGGCTCGCTGACCGCGCTGCCGATCATCGAGACCCAGGCCGGCGACGTGTCCGCCTTCGTGCCGACCAACGTGATCTCCATCACCGACGGCCAGATCTACCTCGAGTCAGACCTGTTCAACGCCGGCATCCGGCCCGCCATCAACGCCGGCCTGTCCGTATCGCGCGTCGGCGGCGCGGCCCAGACCAAGGCCATCAAGAAGCTCGGCGGCGGCATTCGGCTGGCGCTGGCCCAGTACCGCGAACTGGCGGCCTTCGCGCAGTTCGCCTCCGACCTGGACGAGGCCACCCGCAAGCAGCTCGACCGCGGCCAGCGCGTCACCGAGCTGATGAAGCAGAAGCAGTACTCGCCGCTGTCGGTGGCGCAGATGGCGGTGTCGCTGTTCGCGGTCAACGAGGGCTTCCTCGACAACGTGGAGCTGAGCAAGATCGGCGACTTCGAGCAGGCGCTGCAGGGTCACATGGACTCGGCGCACCCGGAGCTGATGAAGAAGCTCAACGAGACCGGCGACTGGAACGACGAGATCGCGGGCGAGATGAAGAAGGGCGTGGCCGACTTCGTCGCCACTGGCACCTGGTAAAGCGGAGAGCCGCATGGCCAACGCCAAAGAAATTCGTACGCAGATCAAGAGCATCCGCAACACGGCCAAGATCACCAAGGCCATGGAGATGGTCGCTGCGGCGAAGATGCGCAAGGCG
>JASFEC010000002.1:0-24116 GCA_050125045.1 Gammaproteobacteria bacterium
CGGGAACTCGGCCGCAAGATTGTAGTAGAGGGCGCTCTCGTCGCTCTTCAGGTAGTCGTTGGTGTAAGCCACCGTCGCCGTGTAGTTCATGAAGCCGTAGGCGGCGATGAACTCGTTGTAGTTGATGCCGAAGCCCGGCTTCGCACCCGGGTACAGGTACCTGACGGCCTGCAGGTCGAGCCAGGTGTCGTTCGCGAACTCCAGCGTCCAGCCGAAGTAAACGTCGACCTCGAGGTCGATGCCATCGGGCGCGTCGAAGTCCACGTTGGAGGCCCATACGCCGGCATACAGGCCGTTGGCCAGGCCGAAATCGAGGCTGCCCTGCAGGGCCGGGCCCTCGTCGGTCTGGGTCACGCCGCGGAACACGTAATCGCTGGTCAGCGCCAGCGAGCCGCCGTACCAGAACGCCTCGTCCTGGGCCTGGGCCACGCCGCAGGCGAGGCCTGCCAGCAGTCCGGCACAGAGCGCCGGCGCGATCTTCTTGGTCATTTCACTTCCCTTTCATGGTCGGGCTGCGCGCCCGGTTTGCCTTGGCTTTCCCGTCGCGCCGGCCACCCGCCGCGACATTCCTTGTTTCAGCGTACACCGTGCAGCTGGGCCCGGCGGCGGCGCTCCCCGCGCGCCATGACCCGCCAGGCGAAGATCGCCGCGAGCGAGACCGCGGCAATCCAGATTGTCGCCAGCGCATTGATCTTCGGGCTCACACCCATGCGCACCGAGGAGAACACTTTCATCGGCAGAGTGGTCGAGGCCGGCCCGGAGACGAAGCTCGCGATCACCAGGTCGTCCAGCGACAAGGTGAAGGCCAGCAGCCAGCCGGCTGCGAGCGCCGGCAGGATCAGCGGCAGCGTGATGATGAAAAAGACCTTGACGCGGTTCGCCCCGAGGTCCATCGCCGCCTCTTCCAGCGAGCGGTCCATCTCGGTGAGACGCGACGCCACGACCACGGTGACGAAGGCCGTGGCGAAGGTGGTGTGGGCGATCCAGATCGTGCCCATGCCGCGCATGACAGGCGTGCCGATGAGGTCGCCGATATGCACGAACAGCAGCAGCAGGGACAGGCCGGTGATGACCTCGGGCATGACGAGGGGTGCCGTGATCATGGCGCCGAAGAGGGTCTTGCCGTGGAAGCGACGGAAGCGCACCAGCAGCATCGCCGCGAGGGTGCCCAGGATCACGGCGCTCCAGGCCGTGTTGAAGGCCACGCGCAGGCTCACCCAGGCCGCGTCCATCAGCTGCCGGTCCGCGAACAGCTCGGCGTACCACTTGGTCGAAAAGCCGCCCCAGACCGTGACCAGGCGGGACTCGTTGAAGGAATACACGACGAGGCTCAGGATCGGCGCGTACAGGAAAACGTAGCCCAGGCCGAGCAGGCTCAGGGTGAAGGCGGAATTGCTGCCCGCCCGCCTCATGCCAGCTCCTTCTCCAGCTCGCGCGACTGGTAGTTGTGGAAAATCGTGATCGGCACGATCAGCAGCAAGAGCATGATGATCGCCACCGCGGAGGCCACCGGCCAGTCGCGGTTGTTAAAGAATTCCTCCCACAGCACCTTGCCGATCATCAGGGTGTCGGGGCCGCCCAGTAGCTCGGGAATGACGAACTCGCCGATCACCGGGATCATCACCAGCATGGAGCCCGCCACGATGCCGGCCACGGTGCGCGGCAGGGTGATGCGCAGGAACACCTGCCAGGGCCGGGCGCCGAGATCGAAGGCCGCCTCTTCGAGGCGCGGGTCCAGCCGCACCAGGTTGGCGTACAGGGGCAGGATCATGAATGGCAGGTAGGTATAGACCACGCCGACATAGACCGCTACGGGCGTGTGCAGCAGCTGCAGCGGCTCGCTGATCACTCCCGTCCACTCGAGGAAATTGTTGAGCACCCCGTTGTTCTTGAGGATGCCGATCCAGGCGTAGATACGGATCAGGAAAGCGGTCCACGACGGCAGGATCACCAGCAGCAGCGCGATGTTGCGCGTGGCGGGATCGAGCCGGGAGATGGCATAGGCCATCGGGTAGCCGATCAGCAGGCACAGCAGCGTCGAGATGATCGCCACCTTGAGCGAGCCCAGGTACGCCGACACGTACAGGCTGTCCTGCACCATGTACAGGTAATTGCGGAAGTTCAGGCTGAGGGTGATGCCGTTCTCGGTCCGCGTCAGCAGATCGCCGTAGGGCGGCATGGCGATCAGCGCCTCGGCGAAGGAAATCTTCAGCACGATGGCGAAAGGCACGGCGAAGAACAGCAGCATCCACAGGAAGGGCAGAGAAATCACGAGCCAGCGCGCGCCCGGCAGGCGCTCGCGGAGCGGCACGGCCAGGCGGTTCTTCACGACGACAGCACCACGCCGGCCATCTCGTCCCAGCTCGCCCACACCTCGTCCTCCCAGGTGAAGTCCTCGTTGGCCCAGCGGCGCGCGTTGGGCACGTGCACCAGCAGCTTGAAGCCGCCGGGCAGGCGGATGTGCATCACCGAGTGGCTGCCGAAGTAGGCGATTTCCTCGATCTTGCCGCGGTACCGGTTGTGTGGCTGGTCGGGCATCTGCTTGCTGATCACCAGCTTTTCCGGTCGCAGCGCGAATACGACGTCCATACCCTCGTAGCCGGTGTGGCCGTGGCCCACGTAGATCGGTTCCGGCAGGCCAGGGGCGCGGATGGTGATGTGGTCGGGCTCGTCTGCCTCGATCTTGCCCTCGATCAGATTGACCGAGCCGACGAAGGTGGCAGCGAAGCGATTCGCCGGCTGCTCGTAGATCTCGTCGGGGGTGCCGACCTGGACGATCTGCCCCTCGTCCATGATGGCGATGCGGTGGGCCATGGTCATCGCCTCTTCCTGGTCATGGGTGACCATCACGCAAGTCACACCGAGCTGCTCGATGATGTTCACCACCTCGAGCTGCATCTCCGAGCGCAGCTTCTTGTCGAGCGCGCCCATAGGCTCGTCCAGCAGCAGCAGCTTCGGGCGCTTCGCCAGCGAGCGGGCGAGCGCCACGCGCTGCTGCTGGCCGCCGGAGAGCTGGTGGGGCTTGCGGCGGGCCATCGATTCCATCTTCACGAGCTCCAGCATCTCCGCCACCCGGCGCTCGCGCCCGGCCTTGGGCAGGCCATCCTGGCGCAGGCCGAAAGCGATGTTGTCCGCGACCGTCATGTGCGGGAACAGGGCGTAGGACTGGAACATCATGTTGACCGGGCGGCGGTACGGCGGCAGTCCCGCAAGGTCCTGGCCGTCCAGCTGGATGGAACCCGCCGAGGGCCGCTCGAAGCCCGCGAGCAGCCTGAGCAGCGTGGACTTGCCGCAGCCAGAGGCGCCGAGCAGGGCGAAGATCTCCCGCTGGCGGATCGAGAGCGTCACGCCGTCTACGGCGACGAAGCCGTCGAAGTCCTTCGACACGCCGGCGATCTTCAGGTAGGCCTGCCGGCCGAGCGCATCGGCCCGGGCCGGGGAGACCGCTGCGCGCGCTGCGGCAGGCTTCGCGCCGTTGTTCACCGCCGGTGCCCGCAGGGTCGGGCGACGCCGCGACGACCGGTCAACTCACCTTCCGGTGCGGACCCGCGTCCAGGTCCGCGTGTAGACCCGGTCCACCTCCCGCGGCAGGGTCTTGAGGCCGAACAGGCGCTCCATGACCTCGGGCGGCGGGAAGATGTTGGGATCGTTCCGGATTTCCTCGTCGAGGAGCTCAAGCGATGCCGGGTTGGGGTTGGCGTAGGCCACGTAGTCGGTGATCTCGGCAATCACCTCCGGGCGCAGCAGGTAGTCGATGAAGAGATGCGCGTTGTCCGGGTTGCGCGCGTCGGCAGGAATGGCCAGCGTGTCGAACCAGATGGGCGCGCCCTCCCGGGGGATGGCGTAGGAGACTTCCACGCCGCTTTCCGCTTCCTCGGCGCGATAGGCCGCCTGTGCGACATCGCCGGACCAGCCCACCGCGACGCAGATGTCGCCGTTGGCGAGGTCGTTGATGTACTGCGAGGAGTGGAAGTAAGTCACGTGTGGCCTGACACCGAGCAGCACCTCGCCGGCCTGGGCGATCACCGCCGGATCAAAGCTGTTGGGATCCTCGCCGATGTAGTGCAGCGCCAGCGGGATCATCTCGGAAGCAGCGTCCAGCATGGCAAAGCCGCATGCGGCGATTTTCTCGGCGTATTCCGGGTCGAACACCAGGTCCCAGGAATCGACCTCGAAATCCTCGCCGAAAATCTCCCTGATTTTCCGCACGTTGTAACCGATGCCGGTCGTGCCCCAGAGATAGGGCACGGCATGACGGTTCTCCGGGTCGTTGACCGCGATCCGTGCCAGCAGGGCCGGATCGAGGTTGTCATAGTTGCTCAGCTTGGAGCGGTCCAGCGGCATGAACACGCCGGCCGGCACCTGCCGCCCGAGGAAGGCGGCCGAGGGAACGACGAGATCGTAGCCCGTGCTGCCGGCCAGCAGCTTGGCCTCGAGCACCTCGTTGCTGTCGAACACGTCGTAGGTGACCTTGACGCCGGTCTCTGCCTCGAACTTCGCAATGGTGTCCGCGGCGATGTAGTCCGACCAGTTGTAGATGAACAGCTCACCCCCGGCCTCCTGCGCGCTCGCGGTGAGCGGCGCGACGACAAAGCCCGCGACGAGGCCGATCGACAGCACGGCCAGCTGCTTGCAAGACTTCATAGCGGATCTCCCCACCCGAGAGTACGCAGTATAAACACTCGTCTCCGCCTGCATAGCCGTGCAGCGGCAAAAGCGCCTAGCCGGGCTCGGCGCTGCCGCGGTAATTGAAGGCGGCCGGGCCCCAGCCGGGGATATATCGTGCGTCCATTTCCCGCACGCTGAAGCCGCCCGCCTGCAGCAGGTCCGGAATGTGCCGGTTCAGGTTGCAGCCGCCGCCGACGCGGCGCCACAAAGGGTTGAGGAAATCCTGCTGGCGGCGCATCCACCGGTCCGGGGCCTGGCCGTGCTCGCAGAACAGCAGCTCGCCGCCGGGCTTCAGCACGCGCCGCGCCTCCGCCAGCGCCGCGTCGGTGTCTGGAATGGTGCACAGGGTGTAAGTGGTCAGCACCGTGTCCACGCTGGCGTCATCCAGCGGAACGTGATCGGCCGGCGCCTCGATCAGCTCCACCTCGAAGGGCGCGGCCGCGACTGCCGGCATCGCCTTGGCGTGCATCTCGGCTGCCGGGTCGAGGCCCCAGACCTTGCTCACGCGGGCGGGATCGTAGAACGGGAGGTTCAGTCCCGAGCCGAAGCCGATCTCGAGCACGCGGCCGTGGGCACGGGGCACGATCTCCGCCCGCTGGCGCATGGCGGAGCGGGTGCTGCACGCGAGGTGGACCACGTGCGGCAGGATGTGACGGCTATAGAGACCCATGGTGCAGCGGGGAAATCCGGGGGCTCATGCGATCTCCGGGACGGGCAGTTGAGAATACTCTGATATACCACAGCGCCGGCGCGCCTGCCCGAATTGACTAGAATGACGGCATCCCTGGCGGCAAGGTTCCCGGCCATGGCAGACCGCATCGAGCGCATCGAGTTGTGGCACGTCAACGTGCCGCTCCCCGCCCCTTTCTGGCCATCGTGGATCCCGGGCTACCCGCAGACTCACGTGGCGCAGACAGTGGCCCGCTTCTACACCGGCGACGGGCTGGTGGGCGAGACGGGCGGCCCGGCCTTCACGACCGAGCGGCGCGGGCTCGGCGACCTGCTCGGCGGTTTCCTGCTCGGCCTGCCGGCGGACGACATCGAGGGGTTGCGCCAGCGCCTGCGCGAAGCCTCCTACCTCGGCTGGCGGAACTGGTGGCTCGAGGCGGCCTGGTGGGACATGGCCGGCAAGCTCGCCGGCAAGCCCGTCTACCAGCTCCTGCAACGCGAGCCCGCGACGGTGCTGAAGGCACCGGTCTACGCCTCGAGCGGCTCGCTCAAGCCGCTGGACGAGCGGCGCCGCTACCTCGACGAGATCTGCGCCATGGGTTTCAGTGCGGTCAAGATCCGCGTCAAGTACCCGACCCTGGAGGAGGATCTCGCTCTGGTCCGCGGCGTGCGGGAGCACGTCGGCGCCGACTTCACGATCGGCGTGGACGCGAACCAGGGCTGGCCGGTGTCGCTGTTCCGTCCGAACCCTGCCTGGGACCTGGACCGGGCCACGGCCTTCGCCCGCGGCTGCGACGAGCTCGGTGTGGGGTGGCTGGAGGAGCCGCTGGACATGCATGACTGGCGCGGCATGGCGGCCCTGCGGGAGCGCGTGCGCACACCGATCGCCGGGGGCGAGCTGCATGGGGCCTGGCACGAGCTGCTCCCGCTGTTCGAGCACGAGAGCCTCGACAAGTACCAGCCGGACGCCATGTTCTCCGGCCTGACCGTGGCCCGGCAGGTCATGGACGAGTGCCGGCGCCGTGATCTCGACTTCACGCCCCACACCTGGTCGAACGGCTTCAACATGGTGGTCAACCTCCACGCGTTCGCGGCCTGGGAGCGCCGCAAGCTGCTGGAATACCCTTACGAGCCGCCGGGTTTCGTCCCGGCGGCGCGCGAGGGCGTCATGCCGCCGATCCCGGTCAATCCCGACGGCACCATCGACGTGCCGCAGGCGCCGGGACTGGGACTGCAGATTGACGAGCGACTCCTGCGCCGCCATGGCACGCGCTTCCATGTGGCCACGCCGGTGCGCGTGGCCGTGCGCGCGATCCGCGAAAAGGGGCTGCGCGCTGCCCTGCTGCTCAAGCGCGCCAGGGACGCCGCCGACGCCTGAGCGGCCCCTCAGTCCTCGGCCGGCTGCAACAGCTTGAAGTACTGGCGATCCGCACCGAGCAAGTGGCGGGCTACGACGTCGTGGGCGATAAACTCGAAGAGTTCTCCCGTCGACAGCTGTCGGGCGCGGAAGCTCGATGCCATCTCCAGCGCGCGCGCCATCAGGGTCGCATGTTCCCGGCGATGCGCCGGCAGGTCCTCGAACCCGAGCTCATCCAGGAGCTCTTCCTCATCGTGGAAATGCCGGGTGACCTTGTCGATGAGCTCCCTGATCAGGTTGTCGATCTCTTCGAGCGGCTGATTGGTCACTACGGCGCTGAGGAGACGATTGCAGCGATCAAACAGGTGGCGATGCTGCCGGTCGATCATGGGATGACCGCAGGCGAAGCGCTGTTTCCAGACGAGGTGGATGAAGTTGCCGTCACTCGTCTCCGGAGGTGCTTCGGTCGCCACGCTGGCATCGACCTCGACGCGGTTGCGACCGCCCCGCTTGGCCCGATAAAGCGCCTCGTCTGCGCGGGCCAGCCATTCCTTGATTGACTCCGTCGGCGCAAACTCGGCCACGCCGATGCTGGCGGAGAGCCCGCCAACCGCGGTGAACTGGGATTGCGCGAGGCGCTCCCGGATCCGTTCTCCGGAGCGGTGCGCTCCGGCCAAACCCGTGCTGGGCATCAGGAGAAGGAATTCCTCCCCGCCCCAGCGCGCCAGCTCGTCCGAGCGCCGCATCCCGTCGCGCAGGCAGTCAGCGAACTCCGCCAGGACTCGGTCTCCCGCGCCATGCCCGAACCGGTCGTTGATGCTCTTGAAATGGTCGATATCGATGAGCAGGATCGACAGCGGATGCCCGAAACGAATCGAGCGATGGGTCTCGCTTTCGAGCAGGTCCTCGCAATGCCTCCGGTTCCAGACCCGGGTCAGCGTGTCCGTGCTGGCGAGCTCCTGCAGCGAATTGATCGTGGAACGCAGCTGACTGTTGACCTTCTCGGCTGACCTGAGCGCCTGCTCGGTACCGCCGCCATCCTCCACGGTGTGCGTGGTCAGCGCGACGACGCCCACGGCCTCCAGCATCCCGTCCTCGTCGCCGACCGGGAAATGCGTCAGGGCGAACTGCCTGGTCGTGCCGTCCTCGACCCGGGCCTCGTGGACGATCTCTACCGCGCCCCGCTCCGCCTGGACGCGCTGGTGGGCAGCCAGGAAGACCGCGGCGGCATCTCCCACGAGCATGTCGCCGTCCTGCCTGCCGAGGACCTCGTCGGCGTCCGGGATCCCCAGCATCTGGGCGTAGCCCGGATTGGCATACACGTAGCGCCCGTCGAGGGCCTTGATGGCGAACCCCACGTCACGGGTGTGGAGCAGGTGCGCGAACAGGTCCGGGATCTCGAGTCGGTACATCGCGCGCGCCACCATGCTGTCGAAAATAGGTGTGACCCCGGTTTATACCCCCGGTTCCCTCCGCCCGAGATGAGCCAGATCATGAACTGTGGCAAGTACTTAGCGCGCCCGCTCGAGCGTGAAGAAGGTGAGGTCGCAGGGATTGTGCGCGTCGGCCGGCCGTTCGCGACACGCCACTTCATCCCAGGCCGAGTCCTCGATGGCGGGGAAATGCGTGTCGCCCTCGGGCGTGGCATGGATCCGCGTCAGGTAGATCCGGGCGGCCTGCGGCAGCGCCAGGCGGTAGACCGCGGCACCGCCGATCACCATGAGCTCCGCGGCCCGGTCCGCCTCGGCGAGCGCCAGCGCCTGGTCCAGTGAAGCCACTCGCTCGGCGCCCTCGGCGTGCCATTCAGGGTCGGTCGTCAGCACGAGGTTGCGCCTGCCGGGGAGGGCCTTGCCGATGGAATCCCAGGTCAGGCGCCCCATCAGCACCGGCTTGCCGTAAGTGAGCCGCTTGAAGTGCTGCAAGTCCGCAGGGAGGTGCCACGGCATGCCGCCTTGGGCGCCGATCACGCCGTTGTCCGCCACGGCGACGACAAGGGAGATTTCCGGTTTCATGCTCCGATCATAGTCGCTGTGACAAGCCGGCGTTGACTTTAATATCAGGTTTCCCTAATATTTTGGCCGACGTTACTCCGGCAGAGAAAACGCAATGAACATCGACCGCTTTGTCTTCGCCTTCGCCGGCATCCTGATTCTCACCGGCGTGGTGCTGTCCCAGGCCTTCTCGCCCTGGTGGCTGCTGCTGCCGGCCTTCGTGGGCCTGAATATGTTCCAGGCCGCGTTTACCGGTTTCTGCCCCCTGGCGATCATTTTGAAGAAGGCGGGCGTGCAGCCGGGCTGCGCGTTCCAGTAACAAGTTCCCTCCGCGGGGCGCCAGGGAAGGCCCCCGTCCCCTTACCTCGCTCACCCGGCGCCGGGCTCAGACCGAGACCGGTGCCGGGATGTGCGGCTGGGCTTCGTAGCCCGCCACCTCGAAATCCTCGTAGCGATAATCGAAGATGCTGGCCGGTCGGCGCACTATGCGCAGCTGCGGCAGCGGCCCCGGCACGCGCGTGAGCTGCAGGTCGGCCTGCTCGAGATGGTTCAGGTACAGATGCACGTCGCCGCCGGTCCAGATGAACTCCCCGGGCTCGAGGTCGCACTGCTGCGCCATCATGTGGGTCAGCAGCGCGTACGAGGCGATGTTGAAGGGCACGCCCAGGAAAATGTCGCAGCTCCGCTGGTAGAGCTGGCAGGACAGGCGGCCGCCCCCCACCCAGAACTGGATCAGGCAATGACAGGGCGCGAGCGCCATGCGGCCGGCGTGCACGTTGTCCTGGGGTGACATGCCCTCGTCCGGCAGCTCGGCCGGATTCCAGGCGACCACCAGGATGCGGCGCGAGTCCGGGCGCTTGCGGATGGTCTCGACCGCCTCGGCGACCTGGTCGACGGCACCGCCGTCGGCGGTCGGCCAGGCCCGCCATTGCCGGCCGTAGACCGGCCCGAGCTCGCCCTCCTCCGTCGCCCATTCGTCCCAGATCCGGACCTTGTGCTCCTTCAGGTAGCCAATGTTCGTCTCGCCGGACAGGAACCACAGCAGCTCGTGGACGATGGAACGGATGTGCAGCTTCTTGGTGGTGAGCAGCGGAAAGCCGGCGCCGAGGTCGAAGCGCATCTGGTGGCCGAAGATCGACAGCGTGCCGGTGCCGGTGCGATCTTCCTTCTTCAGCCCCTCGTGACGAATCTTGCGCAGGAGGTCGAGATACTGCTGCATGTCAGGCGCTCCGCGGCGCGCGCCGGTAGGCCAGCCAGAGGCTCGCGGCGCCGAAGACGATCAGGGGCAGGGACAGCAGCTGGCCCATGGTGAGCCAGCCCCACGCCAGGTAGCCGATGTGCGCGTCAGGCATGCGCACGAACTCGACGGCGAAGCGGAACAGGCCGTATCCCAGCGCGAAGGCACCCGAGACCGCCATCCGGGGGGGGCGCCGCCCTGAATAGAACCAGAGAATCAGGAACAGCGTTACGCCCTCCAGCCCGGCCTGGTAGAGCTGTGACGCGTGGCGCGCGGTCCCGTCCACCACAAACCCCCAGGGGAGGTCGGTCGGCTTGCCCCAGAGTTCCCCGTTGATGAAGTTGCCGATCCGCCCGCAGGCCAGCCCCAGCGGGGCCAGCGGGGCGATGAAGTCGGTCATCTCGAAAAAGGTCTTGCCCAGCTTGCGGCCGTAGAGCCAGACCGCGAGCAGCACGCCGAGCAGCCCGCCGTGGAAAGACATTCCGCCCTCCCAGATCCGGAACAGCACCAGCGGGTCGCGCAGCCAGCCGTCGAAGTTGTAGAACAGGATGGAGCCGATGCGCGCGCCCACGATCACGCCGATGGCGCAGTAGAAGATCAGGTCGTCGATCTGCTCGGCCGCCCAGCCGGAGCCCGGCTGCTTCGCCCGGTGGCGGGCCAGCGTCCACGCAATGGCGAAACCGACGATGTACATCAGGCCGTACCAGCGGATGGCCAGCGGGCCCAGCTCGACGGCGACCGGATCGATGTTCGGGTAGGGGATCATGGCGCGCTAGTTTACTGCAGAACGGGAGCTCTCATGTCCGGTATAGTTGCAGCCCTGACCGCGCCTCGACCCCGCCGGGATCCCGATGACCGAACACCGCAACCGCCTCGCCGAAGAGACCAGCCCGTACCTGCTGCAGCACGCCGGCAACCCGGTGCACTGGCAGCCCTGGGACGAGGAGGCACTCGCCACGGCGCGGCGCGAGAACAAGCCGATCCTGCTGTCCATCGGCTACTCCGCCTGCCACTGGTGCCACGTGATGGCACACGAGTGTTTCGAGAACCCGGCCATCGCGGCACAGATGAACGAGCTGTTCGTGAACGTCAAGGTCGACCGCGAGGAGCGTCCCGACCTCGATCGCATTTACCAGCTCGCGCACCAGATGATCACGCAGCGGAACGGCGGCTGGCCCCTCACCATGTTCCTGTCGCCCGATGACCGGGCGCCCTTTTTCGGTGGTACCTACTTCCCGCCCGAGCCCCGGCACGGGCTGCCGGGTTTCCCGGAGCTGATGGAGCGGGTCGCCGGCTACTGGCGCGATCACCAGGACGAGATCCGCGACCATGCCGGGGCGGTGCAGGAAGCCTTTACCGAGATCTGGCGCGCCCCGGCCGGGGACGACCTCGCCGCGCAGGTTCTGGAGCGCGCGCCGCTCGACCAGGCACGCCGCGCGCTCGGCGAGAGCTTCGACCAGGAGCACGGCGGCTTCGGCGACGCCCCGAAGTTCCCGCACCCCCCCAACCTGGTGCGCCTGCTGCGCCACTGGCGCGGCACGGCGCTGGGCGAATCGCCCGACCTCGAGGCGCTCTACATGGTGACTTCCACCCTCCAGCAGATGGCCGAGGGCGGCATCTGCGACCAGCTGGGCGGCGGCTTCTTCCGCTACTCGGTGGACGGGCACTGGATGATCCCGCACTTCGAGAAGATGCTGTACGACAACGCGCAGCTGCTGGCGCTCTATGCGCAGGCGCATTCCGTCACCAACGAGGCGCAGTTCCGCCGGGCGGCACAGGACACGGCCGGCTGGGTGATGCGCGAGATGCAGTCTCCCGAGGGCGGCTACTTCGCGGCCGTGGATGCCGACTCCGAGGGCGAGGAAGGCCGCTACTACGCCTGGGGCCGGGAAGAGGTCCAGAAGCTGCTGGAGCCGAGCGAGCTGACCGCCGTCACCGCGGTATACGGCCTTGACCGGCCCGCGAACTTCGAGGGCCGCTGGCACCTGCACACCTTCATGACGCCCGACCAGCTGGCCGCCCAGAGCGGGCTGGACGGGGCCGAGGTCCAGGCGCTGCTGGCCACCGCGAGGGCAAAATTGCGCGCCGCCCGCGAGCAGCGCGTCCGGCCCGGTCGCGACGAGAAAGTCCTCGCCGCCTGGAACGGCCTGATGATCCGCGGCATGTGCATCGCGGCCCGGACTCTTGGCGATGCGGAGATGGCTGCATCGGCGCGGCGCGCGATGGACTTCGTCCGCCGCGAGATGTTCGTGGACGGCCGCCTGCTCGCGACCTGGAAAGACGGGCGCGCTCGGTACCCCGCCTATCTCGACGACCATGCCTTCCTGCTCGACGCGGCGCTCGAGCTGCTGCAGCTGGATTGGGACAGCGAGCTGCTGGCTTTCGCCGGCGCGCTCGCCGACCTGTTGCTGGACCGCTTCGAAGACCCTGCAGGCGGGGGCTTCCTGTTCACGGCAGACGACCACGAGAGCCTGCTGGAGCGCCCGCGGCCGCTTGCGGACGACGCCATGCCGGCCGGCAATGGAATCGCAGCGCTGGCCCTCAACCGCCTCGGTTGCCTGCGCGGCGAGACGCGCTACATGGAAGCGGCGGAACGGGCCGTGCGCTCGGCCATGCCGGCCCTGCAGCGAGCACCCTGGCTGCATTGCGCGCTACTCGATGCGCTGGAGGAACAGCTCTTGCCGCCGGAGGTCGTGATCGTCCGGGGGACGGGCCGCCGGCCGGCAGAATGGGCCAGGACCGCTCGCCTCGTGTACGCCCCGCGTCGCCTGGCGTTCGAGATCCCGTCCGATGCCGCGGGCCTGCCGCCCGCGCTGGCGGAAAAGACGCCGCCCGAGTCCGGCGCACGCGCCTGGATCTGCCGGGGCACCACCTGCCTCCCGCCCGTAGACACGCTGACGGGTTTTACGACGGCCCTGAAAGGGCCAGGCCAGGCCTAGGGCCCGATCCGGCGCCAGCCGTCGGGCCCGTGACGCAGCTCGTAGGTCGGCCAGTAACGCAGGTCGAGCCTCAGCGTCACGACTTCCACCTGGTCGTTCCAGTTCACCACCTTCAGCCGCACGGACTCCCCGTGCTGGTGCGCGGCAACTTCCGCCAGGAAGGCATCGAGGTCGGGCGTCGGGATGCCGTCCACCTCCACGATCCGGCGCCCTCCCCCGAGCCCGTTGCGGCTGGCGGGAGAGCCGAAAGCATGGAAGGCGACCAGCACGCCGGTGGGCTCGATGCTCCGCTGGGCCGCCAGCGCGCGGTGCGGCGGCTGCAGCAGGGCTCCGGCCCAGGACACGACACGGTCCACGCCGCCGCTGCCGAGCGCCACGGTCGGCACAGACAAAGTCAGCAGCCGGTCCTGCCGCCAGATCTCGGCCGTCACGACCTCTGCCTGGCTCAGCGTCTCCATGGCGTCGAAGCGGTTCACCAACTCGCCGTCGAGTGACAGCAGGAGGTCGCCGGGGCGCAGCAGCTCCGCTGCCGGGGTGGACGCCACCGTGCGCACCACCTGCAGGACCTGGCGGCGCTCCGGATCATGGGCCTCGAGGCGGGTGACCAGCGCGTCCGGCAATCCCAGCCGCCGGGCAGCGGCCAGGGGAACCTGCACGAACTCGGCCTCCAGCGACCTCAGCATCCGCTCGCCACGCGCCAGGGCGAGCACCTCGGCGACCAGCGCCGCCGAGACGCCCTTGTTCGACTGCTCCACGGTCCGGCCAGCGTCGAAGGCGAAGCTCGACCACAGGCCGAGCACGCGGCCGCGGCCATCCGCGAGCACGCCGTCGAAATCGCTCGGGCCGCTCAGCAGCTGGATCGTCTCCAGGTTGGCGTCGCGGAACCTCAGCGTGCGCGACAGCGGCAGCACGAGCGCGTCGATAGACGAGACCTCGGTCTCCTGCGAGGCGAGCCGCTGGTCGCCCCGCAGGCCGACCACCCAGACCTCCTCGCCGGCTTCCAGGCGGCGCGGCGCCAGCGTGGCCGAGCGGACGGGCGTCGTGCCGATCAGGGCAGGGTCGTAGCGGATCACCGCCAGGTTGTGCAGCGGATGCATGTATTCCACGCGGCCCGGGATTTCCAGCGAGCCGGCGAAAGTCAGCGTGACATCGCCCAGCATCTCCGGCACGGTGTTGCGGTCCACGACGACCAGCCCGGCCTCGGCGTCCACGATCAGGCCCGTGCCGTAGTAGAAGCGGTCGGAGACGCCCGAGATGGCGTACGGCATCTCGAAGTTGACCATTACCAGCGAGGGCTGCAGCGCCTTTATCGGCCGCTCGCTTTCCGGCGGGAAGCTCGTCGAGGCCGGCGCGGGCCTGGCCGGCGGTCCGGCCTCGGCAAGTGGCTCGCACGGCCAGTCGCCGATCGCGTCATTGCGCCGGCAATGGGCGGCGGGGAACCAGCGGCGGTCGACCCGGACGCTGCGCAGCTGGGTCCCGCGCGGGTTGTCGAACTCGAAGTACCGCATGGTCACGCGCGCACCGTCGGGCAGCCGCTCCAGGATGGGCCGCAGGCTCGCCAGGTCGGGCGTGGGCTCGCCGTCCATCTCCACGATCACGGCGCCGCGCGGTATCGCGGAGGCCATGAACATGTAGCCGGGATTGGCGACGTACACGCCGTACAGCGGGGCGTTGAGGTGACGGGCCTGCTGGTAGGACAGGTCGTTGAGCACGGCGTCGCCGATCTGCAGGAACCCGGCCGGGCTGACGGCGTGCAGGTCGGTAACCTCGACCTCGACCTCCACGTCCGTCCCGCCGCGGCGCAGCGACAGCGCCAGCGTGCGTCCCACGTTGTTGTCCAGCGCCTCGGCCAGGCTGACGAAGGTGGCCACCGGGCGACCGTCGACGGCAAGCAGGATGTCGCCGGGCTGCAACGCGCCCTCGCCGGGCGCGCCGGGGACGATTTCCCGCACCACCAGCAACCCCTTCTGCTCCGGGAACAGGCCCCGGTAGCGCGCCTCGGCTGCCGGGTCCAGGCCCAGTCGGCCCAGTTCGTCGTAGGGCATGTGGACGAACGTGGTCAGCAGCGTCCCGCGCGGCACGGGCTCGCCCTTGCGGATATGCTCCAGCGCGCGGGTGACCCGGTCCAGCGGCAGGAAGAAACTCGACGCAGCCTGGGTGTTCGCGCCGGCGTTCAGCGCCAGCACGCGGCCGCGGATGTCGATCACCGGCGAGCCGGAGGAGCCCCCCGAAGTCCCCGAGGCGGCCTGGATGTAGAAGGTGTTGAAGTCGTTGTACTGGCCCCGCCCGTAGTACGGCGCCTCGCGGTCGAGCCGGGCCAGCGTGCCGGCGAGGATCGAGATCTGCTCGCCCGCGTCGTTGCCGACCACGCGGATCTCGCGGCCCGCCGCCACGCCCTCGGGCGCCAGTGGCAGGCTCTCTGGCTGGATGTAGCGCAGACGGGCCGGGTCGTAACGGAAAACCCCGAAGTCGTGCACCGGGTCGCGGTAGACGGCGGTGAGCTCGACCTCCTCGTGATTGAGGAACACCGCCTCGGCCACGACCGGCCCGGCAGTCACCACGTGGCGGTTGGTGAGTATCAGCCCCTGCTCGGCGTCGACGACGAAGCCCGTCGCCTGGGTCGACATGTTCCAGTGGGTATCGAAGGCCCGCGGCGCATCCACCCGGATCGTGACCACGCTGGGGGCGATTCGCTCGAGAGTCCGACGCCAGTCCGCGGGCTCGGCCGCCACGCCGGCGCCCGGCAGCGCATCGGCTCCGGCGCCCCCGGCCCCGGCCAGGAACAGGGCGCAGGCAAGCAACAGCCCGAAGCGCCTAGATCGCGAGGCCATGCTCATAGCCGAAGCTCGCGCTGAAACGTTCCCCGAAGCTCTCGGCATCCAGGGCATGGTTCTGGGTCCCGGCGCACTCCACCTTGATCGCCCCCATCAGCGAGGCGATGCGGCCTGCCGTCTCCCAGTCGGCATCGCGCAGCAGGCCGAACAGGAGCCCGGCGCGATAGGCGTCGCCGCAGCCCGTCGGGTCGACGACCGCCTCGGGCGCCGCCGGCGGAATCTCGTAGCGCCGGTCGCCCGCGATGATCACGGAACCCTCCGCGCCACGCGTAACCACGTAGGCCCGGACCCGCCCGGCGATCCCGGCCTCGTCCAGTCCCGTCCGCTGGCTGAGCATGCTCGCCTCGTAGTCGTTCACCGCCACGACGTCGGCCAGCTCGATGAAGCGCGTGAGCTCCTCTGCGCCGAACATGGGCAGGCCCTGCCCGGGGTCGAAGACGAAGGGAATACCCGCCGCGGCAAACTGCTCGGCGTGCTCGATCATCCCCTGCCGGCCGTCGGGCGAGACCATGCCCCAGCGGATGCCGGCCGCGGCCGGCACCGTGTTGAGGTGAGCGTGCTGCATGGCGCCCGGGTGGAAGGCCGTGATCTGGTTGTCGGCCAGGTCCGTGGTGATGTACGCCACCGCCGTCCAGCTGTCCGGGAGCTCGCGCACATATGCAAGCGAGACGCCCTGTTCACGCAGCCAGTCGCGGTACGGGCCGAAGTCGCGCCCGACCGTGGCCATGGGATAACCGGTCTCGCCGAGCAGCCGCAGGTTGTACGCGATGTTGGCCGCACAGCCCCCGAACTCGCGCCGCAGGGCGGGCACGAGAAAGGAGACGTTCAACATGTGGATCTGGTCCGGCAGGATCTGGTCCTGAAACCGGCCCTGGAACACCATGATGTTGTCGTAAGCGATCGACCCGCAGATCAGCGCGCTCATGCGGCGTCCGGTTTCCAGGCCACGTCCAGCTGCCGTGCCGCGCGCACGTCGTCCAGGCGCCGCACCGGCGTGGTGTAGGGCGCGCCCTTCACCTTGTCCGGCTCCGCCCGGGCTTCCTCGAGGATTGCCGCCATGGCCTCGACGAAGGCGTCCAGCGTTTCCTTCGACTCGGTCTCGGTCGGCTCGATCAGCAGGCACTCGGGCACGAGCAGCGGGAAGTAAGTGGTCGGCGCGTGAAACCCGAAGTCGAGCAGGCGCTTGGCGACGTCCATGGCGGTGACGCCGAGCTCCTTGGCCTCGCGCTTGAGCGTGACGATGAACTCATGGCTCGCGCGTCGCTCCGGGTAGGCCAGCGTGAAGCCCTTCTCGCGCAGCCGCGCCATCAGGTAGTTGGCGTTCAGCGTGGCGAACTCGGCCACCCGCGGCATGCCCTCGCGGCCCAGCATGCGGGCGTAGACATAGGCGCGCAGCAGGACCCCGGCATTGCCCATGAAGGCGGACAGCCGACCGATGGACTGCGGGCGATCGTCCTCGTCAATCCAGCAGAAGCGCTCGCCTTCCCTGCCCACGAACGGCACCGGCAGGAAGGGCACGAGCCGCTCGCTGACGCCCACGGCACCTGAGCCGGGCCCGCCGCCGCCGTGCGGGGTCGAGAACGTCTTGTGGAGGTTCATGTGGATGACGTCGAAGCCCATGTCGCCGGGCCGGACCTTGCCGAGAATGGCGTTCAGGTTGGCGCCGTCGTAGTAGAGCAACCCGCCGGCCGCGTGCACCACCTTGGACATCTCCAGGATCTTCCGGTCAAACACGCCCACCGTCGACGGGTTGGTCAGCATGATGCCGGCCGTGTTCGGCCCCACCGCCGCCTTGAGGGCCTCGAGGTCGACGTCGCCGTCGGGCGACGTGGGAATCTCGATGACCTTGCAGCCGCACATCGTCGCCGTCGCCGGGTTCGTGCCGTGCGCCGCGTCGGGGACGATGATCTCGTTGCGGTGCGATTCCCCGCGCGCCACGTGGTAGGCACGGATCATCGCCACGCCCGCGAACTCGCCCTGCGCGCCCGCCATCGGGGTCAGGGACACGGCCTTCATGCCGGTCACCTCGCGCAGCATCTCCTGCAGCTCCCACATGCAGGCCAGGAAGCCCTGGCCGGTGGACTCCGGCGCGAGCGGATGACGGCCGGTGAAGCCGGGCAGCAGCGCGAGGGTATTGCAGGCCCTCGGGTTGTACTTCATCGTGCACGAGCCCAGCGGGTAGAAGTTCGTGTCGATCGAGAAGTTCAGCCGCGACAGGCGGGTGAAGTGACGCACCGCGCCGAGCTCGGAGACCTCCGGCAGCCGCGGCGGCTCGCGCCGGCGAAAGGCGGCGGGGATATCGGCCCCCGCCTCGGCTGCGGGCGCCTGCGCGGTGGCACGGCGCCCGGGGCGGGAATAGTCGAAGATCAGCGGCTCAGTCATCTCAGCCGAGCGCCTTCAGCGCTGCCTCGTAGTCGGGCTCGTTGGCGATCTCGGGCACCAGCTCCGCGTGCACCACCGTGTCGTTCTCGTCCAGCACTACCACGGCGCGGGCCGTGAGGCCGGCGAAGGGTCCGTCGGAGATCAGGACGCCGTAGGAGCGGGCGAAATCAGGTGAGCGCATGGTCGACAGCGTGACCACGTTCTCCAGGCCCTCATCGCCGCAGAAGCGCTTGTGGGCGAAGGGCAGGTCCGGCGACACCATCAGCATCACGGTGTCGTCGTGCTCGCGGGCATGGTCGTTGAACTTCTTGGTCGACAGGGCGCACACCGGCGTGTCGATGCTGGGGAAGATCGACACCACCTTCTTCTTGCCCATCCAGCGCGACAGCGCCACGTCGTTCAGGTCGCGATCCGTGAGCGTGAAGTCGGGCGCCTTGCTGCCGACGCGGGGGAATTCGCCGGCGGTGTGGATCTCGTTGCCCTGCAGGGTGATGGTTGCCATGAGTTACTCCGGAGTTGAAGACAAACTGCGGGCGGCCGTCAGGCCACCTGCGCCTGGCGCAGCACTTCGCTGAGCGCCTGGAAATAGGTCTCGATGTCGCTGGCGGTGCGGGTCTCGGTCGCGCAGACCAGCAGCGCATTGCCGAGCTCGGGATAGTCGCGCGACAAGTCGAAGCCGCCGAGGATGCCGCGCCTCGCCAGCGCCTCCAGGATCGGCGCCACGGGCTGCTCCAGCCGCAGGACCGACTCGTGGAAGAAATGGCCGGGGAACACGCGCTGCACGCCTTCCAGCGAAGCCAGCTGGCCCACGAGCTCGCCCGTGTTGCGGACCGAGGCCGCGGCGACGCGCGCCAGGCCCTCGGCCCCGAGCAGGCTCATATAGATGGTGGCGGCCGTGACCATCAGGCCCTGGTTCGTGCAGATGTTCGAGGTCGCCTTCGAGCGCCGGATATGCTGCTCACGCGCCTGCAGGGTCAGCGCGAAGCCCTCGCGTCCGTCGAGGTCCACCGTCTTGCCGACGATGCGGCCCGGCATCTGGCGCACCAGTGCCTGGCGGGAGACCAGGAAGCCGAAATAGGGGCCGCCGGAGGACAACGGCACCCCGAGGGGCTGGCCTTCGCCGCAGGCGATGTCCGCCCCGGCCTCGCCCCACTCGCCCGGCGGCGTGAGCAGGGCCAGGCTGATCGGGTTGACGACGGCGATCACCAGCGCACCGCGCGCATGGGCCCAGTCGGTCAGCGCCGCGACGTCTTCGTAGCCGCCGAAAAAGTTGGGTTGCTGGATCACCAGCGCGGTCACGTCCTCCTGCTCCCACGGCTCCAGGGCCGCCAGCGCGGTCAGGCCGGTCTCGGGATCGAAGGGCACGGCCTCGAAGTTGAGCCCCTGGCCGCCGGCGATGGCGTGGGCCACCCGGCGATACGCGGGGTTCACGGTGGTCGGCACCAGGATCCGCGCGGATTTCGAGCCGCGGTTGGCCCGGACCGCCATCAGCGCCGCCTCGGCCATGGCGGAGGCACCGTCGTAAAGCGAGGCGTTGGAGACGTCCATGCCCGACAGCGCGGCCATCATCGACTGGTACTCGTAGATCAGCTGCAGCGTGCCCTGGCTGGCCTCCGCCTGGTAGGGCGTGTAGGCACTGTAGAACTCCCCGCGGGTGGTGATCTCCCAGACCGCCGCCGGGATATGGTGCTCGTAGGCGCCGGCACCGATGAAGTTCAGGTGGCCTGAGTCGCGCGTCGCGCGCTCCCGCATCAACCGCTGGGTCTCCATCTCGCCCAGCGCGGCCGGCACGCCCGGCAGCGTGTCGACCTTCAGGCCGGTGGGGATTTCATCGAAGAGCTGCTCGATCTCGGTCACGCCGATCACGGCGAGCATCTCGCGAATGTCTTCTTCCGTGTGGGGAATAAAGGGCATGTCTTACTCCGGCCGGTGCGCAGGGCGCCCGGGGATCAGTCTTCCAGCGTGTCCTCGTACGCTTTCGCGTCAAGGAGCTCGGAGGTTTCGGCTGCCGCCGCCGGGCGGACTTTCATGATCCAGCCCGCACCGTAGGGATCGTTGTTCAGCAGCTCCGGCTGATCGGCCAGGGCCTCGTTGCCGGCGACGACCTCGCCCGCGACGGGGCTGTAGACGTCGGAAGCGGCCTTGACGGACTCGACCACCGCGCAGGCCTCGCCGGGCTCGAGGTTACGCCCTGTCTCGGGAGTCTCCACGAACACCAGGTCGCCGAGCGCGCCCTGGGCGTGATCGGTGATGCCGACGGTCATGGTGCCGTCCTCTTCTTGGCGCAGCCACTCATGCGTACGGGTGTACTTCAGGTCGGAGGGTATGTTGCTCATTGCGGGGCCTCTCGAATGGGGGTTCGCAGGGGTGTCAGTCGAGCTGGATGCGGGGCTTGCCGTTGCGCACGAAGGGAGGTCGCACCACGCGGGCCGCCAGCAGCCGGCCGCGGATATCGACCTGGACCTGCTCTCCGGCGCCGGCCGGCACGCGCGCGAAGCCGACGGAGCGCCCGAGCGTGGGCGCGAAACTCCCGCTGGTCACCTCGCCGTCGCCCGCCGGCGTCACCACGCGCTGGTGGCCGCGCAGCACGCCGCGGTCCTCGAGCAGCAGGCCGACCAGCTTGCGCGGGGGGCCTGCGTCGCGCTGCGCCTGCAGGGCGGCGCGGCCGACGAAATCGCGGTCTGCCGGCTCCCAAGCCACGGTCCATCCCAGTCCCGACTCCAGCGGGGTCGTGGTCTCGTCCATGTCCTGGCCGTACAGGTTCATGCCCGCCTCGAGGCGCAGCGTGTCGCGCGCGCCCAGCCCGCAGGGCTTCACGCCCCCGGCCAGCAGCGCCTGCCAGGCCTCCGCGGCGCGCGCGCCGGGCAGGATGATCTCCCAGCCGTCCTCGCCGGTGTAGCCGGTGCGGGCGACGAACAGCTCGCCGAGCTGCGCCGCGGTGAAGGGCGTCAGCGCGAGGGCGGTCTCGCGGTCCTCCGGTGCCAGCAGCCGCGCGGCGCGCTCCCGGGCGGCCGGGCCCTGGACGGCGATCATGGCCAGTTCGGGGCGCTCCGCGATGCTCACGTCGGCGCCCTCGGCCCGGCGCTCGAGCCATGCCAGGTCCTTGGCCCGCGTCGCCGCGTTGACCACCAGGCGGTACTCGCCGGGGCTGCGGAAATAGACGATCAGATCGTCGATGACGCCGCCGTCGGTGTTGAGCATGCAAGTGTAGAGCGCCTTGCCGGGGGCCTGCAGGCGCGCCACGTCGTTGGCCAGCAGGCCGCGCAGCCACGCCTCGGCACCGGCCCCGGAGACGTCCACCACCGTCATGTGGGAAACGTCGAACATGCCGGCCTCGCTGCGCACGGCATGGTGTTCCTCGACCTGGGAACCGTAGTGCAGCGGCATGTCCCAGCCGCCGAAATCGACGATCCGGGCGCCGAGGCGCTCATGCTCCGAATGAAGTGGTGTTTTTTCGCCCATCGCGCTCGATTTCCCCCAAGTCAACAGCATCACGGCAGGCGCCGCCCGCCGCCCCTCTGTCCGGTGACCTGAGAGATTCGGTGCCGCGCAGGCCGCGGAACCGCTCACCTTCGGTGGACCCGTGCCGGGCCGCTCTCCAGAGCCAACTCGTCCCCTGCGTCCTTTTGCCTGAGCGTTTCCGGGCGGTACTTGCGCCTTCGGCGCCCCGGGCCGCGCGGGCCGGGGTCTCTCCGCGAGGGACTCTAGCGTTGGAGGTCGGATGATACCCGAGGCGGGGGCTCCCTTGCGAGTGCGGGGCCAGGCAGGGATCATTGCGTCCACGGAACCCTCTCGTCGGAGCCCGCTGGCATGAATCCCGTTCGCAGGCGCAAGTGCCTTCAGGTCAAGGTCGATCACGTGCGGGTCGGCGGCGATGCCCCGATAGTCGTGCAGTCCATGACCAATACCGACACGGCGGACGTCGAGGCAACCGTCCGCCAGGTGGCGGAGCTGGCGCGGGCCGGGTCGGAAGTGGTGCGGGTGACCGTCAATACCCGCGAGGCGGCTGCCGCCGTGCCCGCCGTCCGCGAGCGACTCTATGCCATGGGACTGAACGTCCCGCTGGTCGGGGACTTTCACTTCAACGGCCACAAGCTGCTGGCCGAGGTGCCGGAGTGCGGCGTTGCCCTGTCCAAGTACCGCATCAACCCGGGCAACGTCGGCCGAGGCTCGAAGCGCGACCCGCAGTTCGCCGCCATGATCGAGACCGCCTGCCGCAACGACCGGCCGATCCGTATCGGCGTGAACTGGGGCAGTCTGGACCAGGACCTCCTGACCCGCCTGATGGACGAGAATTCCCGGCAGCCCGAGCCGCTGGACGCCGCTGCAGTAACGCAGGAGGCCCTGATCCGCTCCGCGCTCGACAGCGCCGAGCGCGCCGTGGAACTCGGCCTGCCCCGCGACCGCATCGTCCTCTCCTGCAAGGTCAGCGGCGTGCAGGACCTCATCGCCGTGTACCGCGATCTCGCCGCACGTTGCGACTACCCGCTGCACCTCGGGCTGACCGAGGCCGGCATGGGAAGCAAGGGAATCGTCGCCTCGACCGCCGCCATGGCGGTGCTGCTGCAGGAGGGCATCGGCGACACCATTCGCGTCTCCCTGACCCCGGAGCCCGGCGGGGACCGGACCCAGGAAGTGATAGTGGCGCAGGAGATCCTGCAAAGCATGGGCCTGCGTTCCTTTACGCCCATGGTCGTCGCCTGCCCGGGCTGCGGGCGCACCACCAGCACCTTCTTCCAGGAACTGGCGCAGCAGATCCAGTCGCACCTGCGGCACCGCATGCCCGAGTGGAAGAAGCGCCACGAGGGCGTCGAGGAGATGACCGTGGCGGTCATGGGCTGCGTGGTCAACGGCCCCGGAGAGAGCAAGCACGCCAACATCGGGATCAGCCTGCCGGGCACCGGCGAGCGCCCCGTCGCGCCGGTCTACGTGGACGGCCAGAAGGACGTGACACTCAAGGGCGACAACATCGCCGCCGAGTTCCAGGCGCTGGTCGACGACTACGTCGAGCGCCGCTATCCCCTGCGCACTGGTTGACGCGCCGCGGCATGAAGCGGCCCCCGCCGCGCCGGTAGAATACGGGGCAATTGCAGGCACGGAGGAAGCGATGGGCAAGGGCACGAAATACGTTGCCAAGGTCCCCGACGAGCACGGTTACATCCACTACACGGATGAAGAGCACCAGATCTGGCATGAGCTGATCACGCGGCAGAAGCAGGTGCTGCCGGGCCGCGCCTGTGCCGAGTACATCGAGGCGCTGGAAAAGCTGGACCTGCCCGAGGACCGCGTGCCCCAGTGCGCCGACGTCAGCCGCGTGCTGCGCGAATGCACCGGCTGGGAAGTCGCCCCGGTGCCCGCGCTGATCAATTTCACCGACTTCTTCAACCTGCTGGCCAGCAAGCGCTTCCCGGCCGCGAGCTTCATCCGCACGCGGGAGGAGATGGAGTACCTGCAGGAACCCGACATCTTCCACGAGATTTTCGGCCACACGCCGCTGCTCACGGATCCGCGGTTCGCCGCCTTTACCCATGCCTACGGCAAGGCGGGAGCCGCGGCCCGCAAGGAAGACCGGCCGATGCTGGCCCGGCTGTACTGGTTCACGGTCGAGTTCGGCCTGATCCACCGCCCGGAGGAGGGCCTGCGCACCTACGGCGCCGGTGTCGTCTCCTCGATCGGCGAGACCACCTTCGCGCTGGAGAGCCCCGAGCCGCAGCGCAAGCCTTTCGATCCGCTCGACGTGCTGCGCACGCCGTATCGTATCGACATCTTCCAGCCGATCTATTTCGTCATCGAGAGCTTCGACACCCTGTTCGAGGTCGCCCAGATGGACCTGCTGGGCCTGATCGAGCAGGCCAGGGCGCTGGGCATGCATCCGCCGGCCTTTCCGCCGAAGGAAGCGGCCAGCGCCTGAGCGCCAAGCGACAACCGAGGAGAACCCCCGTGAGTGATCTCACCGCCAAGCACTGCGTGCCCTGCGAAGGAGGCCTGCAGCCCATGACGCCGCCGGAGGCCAGGCAGTTCCTGGCCCAGCTGCACGAC
>JASFEC010000003.1:0-22648 GCA_050125045.1 Gammaproteobacteria bacterium
TGACCGGCAACACCATGGCTCAGGCGGTCCGGGAGCGGATTCCCGAGCTGGCCATTCTCAAGACGCTGGGTTTCAGCGACCGGGCGGTGCTCGGGCTGGTCGTGGCGGAGGCGCTCGCGCTGATCGTGCTCGGCGGGCTCCTCGGTCTCGGTCTCGCGGCTGCTGCGCTCGGCGGGCTCAGCGCGGCCCTGGCCGGATTCGGCATCCAGGGTATCAGCCTGTCGGTCCTGGCCTCGGGCCTGGCGGTGATGGTGGCACTCAGCCTGGCCGTGGGACTGCCGCCCGCGCTGCGCGCGATGCGGCTGCGGGTCGTCGACGCGCTCGGCGGCCACCAGTGAGGAGGGTCGTGTGAACGTAATCAGGCAAGTATGGGCGGTGACGGTGATGAACCTGCGCAGCGTGCCTCAGCGCTGGAGCACCTCGCTCGTGATCATCGTGGGCATCGCCGGCGTGGTCGGGGTGCTGACGGCAATCCTCGCCATGGGCGAAGGGTTCAGGGCCACGCTCGGGGCGGCAGGGAAGCAGGACCAGGCCATCGTGCTGCGCAGCGGCGCGACCTCCGAGCTGACCAGCGGACTCGGGCGGGAGTCGGTCGACCTGATCAAGCGTGCCCCCGGCGTGGCCCGGGCTGCCGACGGCGAGCCGATCGCCTCGGCCGAGATCCTGGTCATCGCCGACTTGCCGAAGGAAGGCACCGGCACGCTGGCCAACGCGCCGATTCGCGGGGTGCAACCCGGCGCCTTCGAGCTCAGGCCCGAGGTACAGATCATCGAGGGCCGCAACTTCGAGCCCGGGCCGCGGGAACTGATCGTCGGCCGCGGCGCCGAGAGCCAGTTCGCCGACCTCGCGGTGGGCGAGCGCGTCGCCTTCCGGGACGCCGACTGGACCGTGGTCGGCATCTTCTCGGCCGGCGGCGGGGCCCATGAGTCGGAGCTGTGGGGAGATGCGGAGACGGTGATGTCAGCCTACCGTCGCGGTGGCTTCCAGTCGGTAACCGTGCAGCTGGAGAGCGCCGAGTCGATGGAGGCGTTCCGGGCGGCGCTGGCGGAGGATCCCCGCCTCAACGTGGAAGCCCAGACCCTGCGGGCCTATTTCAGCGCCCAGTCGCAGCAGATGAGCACGCTGATCAACGTGCTCGGCTACACGGTCGGCTACATCATGGCGATCGGGGCGCTGTTCGGCGCATTGAACACGATGTATGCGGCCATTTCGACTCGGGCCCGAGAGATGGCGACGCTGCGGGCTCTCGGTTTCGGCAGCGCCGCAATCGTCGTCTCGGTCATGATCGAGGCGCTGCTGCTGGCGGCTATCGGCGGCGCGGTTGGCGGGGCCCTGGCGTGGGCCCTGTTCAACGGCTACACGGTGTCGACGCTCGGCGCCAACTTCAGCCAGGTCGCCTTCGACTTCAAGGTCACGGGCGCGTTGCTGGCCCAGGGAGTGACCTGGGCACTCGTGATCGGCTTCCTCGGCGGCCTGTTCCCCGCCTGGCGCGCCGCCCGGCAGGAAGTGACCACGGCGCTGCGCGCGCTTTAGGCCGGGGCGCCGGGAAGGGCGGCCGGCTGGCTTAGCGGCCGGCCTCGCGGGCGACCAGGTAATTGATCACCTCGGGCACGGCCGCGGGGCCGCCCGCCTGGTCCGCGCTCACCACGTACTTGCCATTGACTACCACGGCCGGCACGAAGGTCAGCTTGTAGCGTCCGGCGCGTACCTGGGCGGCGCGCAACTCGGAGTCCACGCTGAAGCTGGTCAGCGCCTCGCGGGCCTGGTCCTCGGGGATGTCGTAGCGGCCCAGGAACTCGACCATCAGGTCGATGGTGTTCAGCGGGTTACGCTCGACGTGGTATTCGTTGAAGATGGCGGCATGCGTCTGGTCCTCGATGCCGAGGGCCTTGGTCGCGAAATAGAGCCGGGCCTGCGGCTGCCAGGCGGGATTCAGCGGCGCCGGCATGCGGACATAGGCCGCGACGTCGGGCTTGTTCTTGCGCCACGCCTCCAGGTACGGCGAAAGCATGTAGCAGCCGCCGCAGCCGTACCAGAAGACGTCTACCACTTCGACCTTGCCCGGCGGCACGTTGGTCGGCTGGGCCGGGCGCAGCACCCGGTAGTGCTGGCCCTCGACGAAGCGGGCGTCGCTCGGGGCGGGCGTGCTGGCCTGGGCCACGCGCGTCTCGCGACTCGGCTGGGCCTGGGCCGGCGCGGTGGAGCGGGGGGCCGGCTGCGACTGTGCCGGAGGCGCCGCCACCTCGGCGCTGCTGGTGGCGACGTTGGCATCCTGGCCGCACGCGGTCGCAAGGACCAGGGCCAGCAGGGCAATGGCAGTTCGGATCATGTCCGCTCTCCTCGGGAATGCTTGGTCTTGTTAAGGCAGCCGGGACGCGCCTGAGTTCCGTCTCAGCGCAGGCCCTGGATGTACGAGGTCACGGCCGCGATGTCCTCCTCGGACAGCTTCGCCGCGATCTCCTGCATCATCGCATTGGCGCGCTCCCCGGAGGCATAGGCGCGCAGGGTGCCGGCGGCGTAGACGGCGTGCTGGCCGGCGACGACGGGGTATCCGGCCATCGGGTTACCGCGGCCGGTCGGGCCGTGGCAGGCGATGCAGGCGGCGATGCCGCGCTCCTGGTCGCCGCCGACATACAGCTTGCGGCCCGCCTCGACCAGCTCGGGATCGGCTTCCAGCGCCGCGGGGCTCTGAGACGAGTAATAGGCCGCGAGATCGAGCATGTCCTGCTCGGTGAGGCCGATCGCCATCGGTGACATGAGCGGATTCTGCCGCTCGCCGGACTTGAAGGCGGCGAGCTGGTCGGCGATGAACTCGGCGTGCTGCCCGGCCAGACTCGGCCACTCGGGGTTAAGGCTGTTGCCGTCGGTGCCGTGGCAGGCCACGCACACCGCCGATTTCTGCTGCCCCGCTTCCGCGGAACCCTCGGCGAGCGCCGTGTCGTTCATCCCCAGGGCCGCGGCCGTCGCGGCAACGGCTAGAAGCATCCTCATGGCTCAATATCTCCGGTGATTGTCCTGCCGACTTGCCAGCACGGCGCCCGGCGGGTAGAACCCGAAATTCTACACCACCTCGCCGAGTTACAGTCCACCGCCATGAGCGCCTACCCGGCAGCACAGTTCATCACCAGCGCCAACAAGCGCTCTCAGTTCGTGGCTGACCAGGGGCGCGAGGTCGCCTTCGCCGGTCGCTCCAACGCGGGCAAGTCGAGCGCCATCAACGCCATCCTCGGCCGCCGCGGCCTGGCGCGCACCAGCAAGACGCCGGGCCGCACGCAGCTGGTGAACTTCTTCGCACTGGGCGAGGGCCTCCGGGTCACCGATCTGCCGGGCTATGGCTATGCGAGGGTCCCGGAGGGGGTCCGGCGCCACTGGGGCAAGCTGATGGACGACTACTTCCAGAACCGGCGCTCGCTGGCGGGGCTGTTCATCGTGATGGACGCGCGGCGGCCGCTGACCGAGTTCGACCGCGCCATGCTCGGCTGGGCACAGGCGGCAGGCTGCCCAGTCCACCTGCTCCTGACCAAGGCCGACAAGCTCTCCCGCGGGGCCGCCGCCGCCGCCTTGCTGGGCGTGCGAAAAGAGGTGGGTGATTCGGCCACGGCGCAACTCTTTTCCGCGCTGAAGAGCACCGGCCTCGAGGAGGCGCGGACGGTGCTGGACGACTATCTCGGCGTGGCGGCCCCCGACGGCTGAGCGCAGGCAAAAAAAAGCCCCGGGGGGCGTTGCGCCCCCGGGGCAATACTTGGTCCGGCTTGGGGGAACCGGACTGCTGGCCCGCCCAGGGAGGTTGGCGGGCGAGCGTCGCATTGGCGCTCACGGATAGAGACTCCCGCATCGCGGCAAAGTTCCGGCCGCTGACGGATTTCGAGGAAAATCTCAAGAAATCAGAGAGTTGGGATAAGCCGGCTCAGTGGGCCTCGTCCCAGTTCAGGCCAGCCGCCGCCTCGACGCTCAGCGGCACCGAGAGCTCGACCGCCCCGCCCATCAGGTGGTCGAGCGCCTTGATCAGGGCCTGCACGTCCGCCTCGGCCACTTCGAACACCAGCTCGTCATGAACCTGCATGATCAGGCGGGCGTCGACCTTCCCGGCGGCCAGCCAGTCGGCCACGCGGATCATCGCCAGCTTGATGATGTCGGCCGCGGTGCCCTGCATCGGCGCGTTGATGGCGCTGCGCTCGGCGTACTGGCGCCGCTGGCTGTTGCGGGAGCGAATTTCGGGCAGGTGCAGTCGCCGCCCGAGCACGGTCGTCACGTAACCATCCTCGCGCGCCTTCTGCCGGGTCTCGTCCATGTAGCGCTTCACGCCGGGGTAGCGCTCGAAATACAGCTGGACATACTCCTGGGCCGCCGCCCGCTCGATACCGAGCTGGCGCGCCAGGCCGAAGGCCGACATGCCATAGATGAGTCCGAAGTTGATCGCCTTGGCAGAGCGGCGTTGCTCGGCCGTGACCTCCCCCAGCGGCGTTGCGAACACTTCCGCAGCCGTGGCCCGGTGGATGTCCTGGTCCTCCCGAAAGGCCTCGCGTAGCCCCTCGTCGCCCGACAGGTGGGCCATGATCCTCAGCTCGATCTGCGAGTAGTCGGCCGCTACCAGGCGGTAACCCTCGGGCGCGATGAAGGCCTGGCGGATGCGCCGGCCCTCGGCGGTGCGCACCGGGATGTTCTGCAGGTTCGGGTCGGAGGAGGACAGGCGACCGGTCGCCGCCACGGCCTGGTGGTAGGAGGTGTGCACGCGGTTGCCGGCGTCGCACAGCTCCGGCAGCTTGTCGGTGTAGGTGGACTTGAGCTTGGCCAGGCCGCGGTACTCGAGGATCCGCCCCGGCAGCTCGTGCTCGGCGCTGAGCTCCTCCAGCACGTCCTCCGCCGTCGACGGCTGGCCGCCCGGCGTCTTGCGCAGGGGCTTCAGGCCGAGTCGCTCGAACAGGATCTCCTGCAGTTGCTTCGACGAGCCAAGGTTGAAGCGGCCGCCGGCCAGGGCGAAAGCGGCTTCCTCCACCGCGGCCATGCCCTGCTCGAGCTCGCGGCTCTGGCGCTTGAGCAGGGCGGTGTCGAGCAGCACGCCGTGGCGCTCCATGCCGTAGAGAATCGGCACCAGCGGGCGCTCGATCTCCGCGTAGACTTTCTCGAGGCCGGGCGTTTCGACCAGCTTCGGCCAGAGTTCGCGGTGCAGGCGCAGCGTCACCTCGGCGTCCTCGGCCGCGTAGGGCGCGGCGGTCTCCACCGGCACCTGGTCGAAGGTGATCTGTTTCGCGCCCTTGCCGGCCACGTCCTCGTAGCGGATGGTCTCGTGGCCGAGGTATTTCCGCGCCACCGAGTCCATGTCGTGCCGGGTGGCGGTCGAGTCCAGCACGTAGGACTCGAGCATGGTGTCGTAGCGCACGCCCGCCAGGGCGATGCCGTGGTTGGCCAGCACGTGCCAGTCGTACTTCAGGTGGTGGCCGATCTTGCCCTTCGCCGGGTCCTCCAGCAGCGGCTTGAGCCTGGCCAGCGTCTCGTCGAGGTCCAGCTGCTGCGGCGCGTCCGGGTCGTGGTGGGCCAGCGGGACGTAGGCCGCGCGGCCGGGCTCCACGGCGAAAGACACGCCCACGATGCGGGCCTGCATGTAGTCCAGGCTATCGGTCTCGGTGTCGAAGGCGAATTCGTCCGCGGCGCCCAGCTGGGCCAGCCAGCCGTCCAGCTGGTCCGCGGTGAACACGGTCTCGTACTCGGCGGCCGGCGCCGGCGGCTTATCGCCCGGGGCCGCCGGCTCACCGTCGTCGTCCGGCAGCTTGCGCAGCAGGGTGTTGAACTCCAGCCGGGTGTAGAGCTCGCGCAGGCGCGGGATGTCGGGCGGCGCCGGCGCCAGGTCGGCGGGACCCTGCTCCAGCGGCACGTCGCAGCGGATGGTGGCGAGCTCCCGCGACAGCTCCAGCTGGTCGAGGTGGGCGCGCAGGCTCTCGCCGATCTTGCCGCCGACTTCGTCGGCGCGCGCCCTCAGCGTGTCCAGGTCGCCGAATTGATGCAGCCACTTGGTGGCCGTCTTGGGGCCGCACTTGGGTACGCCGGGGATGTTGTCCGAGGTGTCGCCAACCAGCGCCAGCCAGTCGACGATACGCTCGGGCGGCACCCCGAACTTCTCCTCCACGCCGGCCCGGTCGAGCACTTTCCCGGTCATCGTGTTGACCAGCGTGATGCCGCCGTTGACCAGCTGCGCCATGTCCTTGTCGCCCGTAGAGACCAGCGCCGTCATGCCGGCTGCATGGGCCTGGCGCGCCAGTGTCCCGATGACGTCGTCCGCTTCCACGCCGGGCACCTGCAGGATCGGCAGCCCCAGTGCCTGCACGATCTCGAGCAGTGGGCCGATCTGTGCCGAGAGCTCGTCGGGCATCGGCGGGCGGTTGGCCTTGTACTCGGCGAACAGTTCGTCGCGGAAGGTCTTGCCCTTGGCGTCGAACACCACTGCGAAATGCTCCGCCTGCTGCTCGTCGCGCAGCTTCAGGAGCATGTTCACGACGCCGAGCACTGCGCCCACGGGCTCGTCCCTGCTATTGGTCAGGGGCGGCAGGGCATGAAAGGCGCGGTAGAGGTAAGAGGAACCGTCGACCAGCACGAGCTGGGGCTTGCTCACGGCAGGGCCTCCTCGAAGCAAGCCTCGCCGCGCCACAGTTCTGCGGTGGTCTCACGCCGGCGCACCACGCGTGCCGCGGGCCCGGCGACCATCACCTCGCAGGCTCGCGGGCGGGCGTTGTAGTTCGAGCTCATGGCGAAACCGTAGGCTCCGCTATCGGCTACCGCCAGCAGGTCACCCGGCAGGACGGCCAGCCGGCGATCGCGACCGAGGAAATCACCGGTCTCGCAGACCGGGCCGACCACGTCGACGGGCTCGGCATCCGGCTCGGCGCCGGCACGCACCGGCAGGATGTCGTGCCAGGCCTCGTACAGCGCCGGCCGTAGCAGGTCGTTCATGGCGGCGTCCACCAGCGCGAACTTGCGCCCGTGTCCGTGCTTCACATAGGCGACGCGCGTGAGCAACAGTCCGGCCGGTCCGGCGATGGCTCGCCCCGGCTCCAGCACGATGTCGAGTCCCAGGCCGGACAGCGCGCCCAGCACGACCTCGGCGTACTGCGCCGGCGTCGGCGCGACCTGGCCGTGATGGTCAATGCCCAGCCCGCCGCCGGCGTCCACGTGGCGCAGCGCCACGCCGTCAGCCTGCACCGCGCGCGCGAACTCCGCCAGCTGGCCCAGCGCGGCGGCCAGCGGCTCGAGGTCCATCATCTGCGAGCCGATGTGGCAGGCAATGCCTTCCAGCTTCAGGCCGGGCAAAGTCATGGCGCGCACGACCAGCGCGCCGGCGTCCTCCAGCGCAATGCCAAACTTGTGCTCGCGACGCCCGGTGGAGATGTGGCGATGGCCGCCTGCTTCGACGTCGGGATTCACGCGAATGGCGATGCGCGCCTCGCGACCCGCTTCTCCCGCCAGCTCCGAGAGGCGGTAGAGCTCCGGCTCGGACTCGACGTTGAAGCAATCGATGCCGTGTTCAAGCGCGGCCCGGATCTCCTCGTCGAGCTTGCAGGCGCCGGAGAACACGACCCGCTGCGGATCGCCGCCCGCTGCCAGCACGCGCGCGAGCTCGCCGCCCGAGACGATGTCGAAGCCGGCGCCGCAACGGGCCAGCACGTCGAGCACCGCCAGGTTGCCGTTGGCCTTGACCGCGTAGCAGACGCGGACGGGGTGGCCGGCGAAGGCGTCGGCAAAAGCGGCATAGCGCGCTTCCAGGGCCGTGCGGGAATAGACATAGCAGGGCGTGCCGCAGCGGGCCGCGAGGTCCTCGAGCGGCACGTCTTCGGCGTGCAGGCGGTCGTCGCGGTAGGCGAAGGCCGGGTTCACGGCCGCCCCGTCTCGCCCTGCGGCGGCTGTTTCGGCTTGTCCGGCTGCTCTTCTTCTTCCGCGGGCTCTGTGGGTTCCGCCGCTGGCGCCGCGTCAGTGGCGATGGGGGGCAGTTCCTCGACCTCTGGCCGGGCCGGCAGCTCCGGCTCTTCCAGGTAGAGGTCGCCGTACATGCCGCAGCCACTGGCCGCCAGCAGCGCTGCCAGTCCCAGCCACGCGCGCAGGGTCGCCCGTCGCCGCTGCATGTTCATGTCGCTTGCCGCACGATGACGGCCATGGTCAGCCGCGAGATGGCAGTGAGACGGCCGGCCTCGTCCTCGACGCGGATCTCCCACACCTGGGTGCTGCGGCCGATATGGATCGGGCGGGCCGTGCCCTTCACCTTGCCGCTGCGCACCGACCGGATGTGGTTGGTATTGATCTCCAGGCCGAACGCCTGGTGCGCGGCGAGGTCGAGGCAACAGTTAGCCGCGCAGCTGCCGAGTGTCTCGGCCAGGGCTGCCGTTGCCCCGCCGTGCAGGACGCCGAAGGGCTGGTGGGTGCGGCCGTCGACCGGCATGGTGCCGGCGAGGTAGTCGTCGCCCACTTCCGTGAACCGGATATCGATCTGCGCCATGAGCGTGTCTTTCGACATCGCGTTGAGCGCCTCCACGGTCGGCCTGCGGTGCCAGATGCTCATCCCTCTTCCTTCGGGTCATGCTTGTGATGCCGTTGCTTGAGCGTCTCGCCGACGCGGCGATAGGCCTCGCGGAAGGGAAGGCCTTCCTCGGTGACGAGGCGGTAGGCGTCCTGGGTGGCGTAGAGCTCCTGCTCCATGCGGATGTTCTCCTCGATGAAGTCCACTTCGGGGAGGGCGTGGGCCATGATCCCCAGCGTCGCCTCCGCCAGGTCGATGGCGCGGAACAGCGGCGCCTTGAGCAGCTGCAGGTCGCGGTGATAGCCGGAGGTCAGCTTGGCCGGCACGGCCAGCGCCTCGTTGAGGCAACCCAGCGTGGTAGCCGAGCGCGCCCGGACCAGTTCGAAGACGTCGGGGTTGCGCTTCTGCGGCATGATCGAGGAGCCCGTCGTCATCGTGCTGGGCAGCGCGACGTAGCTGAACTCCTGGCTGCAGAACAGGATCAGGTCGGAGGCGAGGCGACCGAGGTCCTGCATCAGCAGGTGGATCTCGAACACGAGCTGGGACTCGGCCTTGCCGCGCGAGAGCTGGACCGCGGTCACCGGGTCCTGCACTTCGGCGAAGCCGAGCGCCTCGCGCGTATGCTCCCGGTCCAGCTGCAGCCCGGGAGCACCGTAGCCCGCAGCAGAGCCGAGCGGATTACGGTCGGCGCGACGCGCCGCGCCCAGCAGACCGACAGCGTCGTCCTTGAGCTCGGCGGCGAAGCCTTCGGCCCACAGGCGCACCGAGCTCGGCATGGCCGGCTGCAGATGCGTGTAGCCGGGCAGCGGCGTGTCCGACTCCCGCTCGGCGAGCGACTCGAGTTCGGCCGCGACCTTGAGGGCGCCATCGTGCAGGCGTTGCGCGGTGTCCTTCAGATACAGCCGCAGCGCGGCCAGTACCTGGTCGTTGCGCGAGCGGCCGAGATGCATGCGGGCGGCCGCTTCCGGGGCCTGCAGGGACAGGCGATGCTCGAGGGCGTTGTGCACGTCCTCTTCCTCGAGCCCGATGCGCCACTCGCCGCGCTCATGTGCCGCGGCGATCTCCTTCAGGCCGGCCTCGATCGCCGCGGCGTGTTCCTCCGCCAGCAGCCCGCGCGCGCTCAGCATGCTCGCGTGGGCGATGGTGGCGCGCACGTCGTAGGGTACGAGGCGGTTGTCCAGCGCGTGGTCCTCGCCCGCGGTGTAGTCGAGCACCTGCTTGTCCAGGGGATCGCCCTTGTCCCACATGCGGTTCATCAGTCCTCGTCCTCTGCTGCAGCCTGCTCGGCCGGCGTCAGCGTGCCGGTGTCCTTGACCACGAGCGTGCCCGTGCCCTCGTTGGTAAAGACCTCCAGCAGCAGGCTGTCCGGCACCTGCCAGGAGATGACATGTACCCGTGGCACGCCCCCCTCGATAGCGGAGCGGATAGCGGCTGCCTTCGGCTTCATGCCGGCGTCCAGCCGTCCCTGTTTTCGCATGCGCTCGAGGTCGGCGAGGTCCAGATAGGAGACCAGCGAGCCGGGGTCGTCGACATCGTCAAGGATGCCCGTGGCGCCGGTCACCAGGATCAGTTTCTCCGCCTTCAACGCCACGGCAATCGCCGCCGCCACGGTGTCGGCGTTGATATTCAGCAACGTGCCGTCCTCATCGGCCGACAGGGGACTGATGATCGGCAGGAAGCCGGCGTCGAGCTGGCGCTTCAGCACGCCGCTGTCGACGCTGTCGATGTCGCCCACGAAGCCGTAATCCACGGTGCCGCCGGCGTCGCCCTCGAGCTTCACCGGCGGCCGGCGATGCGCATTGATCAGGCCCGCGTCGACGCCGCTCATGCCGATGGCCGGCAGGCCGATGTCACGGCAGATGGCCAGCACGCGGGTGTTGATGATGCCGTTGAGCACCATCGTCGCCACGCGCAGCGAGCCCTCGTCGGTGACGCGTCGTCCCTCGACGAATTGCGCCGGCACGTCGAGGGCGTTGGCGAGCGCGGTCGACTGCGGGCCGCCGCCGTGCACCAGCACCACGTGGATGCCCACCTCGTGCAGGATGCCGATCTGCTCGATCAGTTCGCGCGTGCACTCCTCGTCCCCGAACACCGCGCCGCCGACTTTCACGACGAACACCTTGCGCTTGAACATGCGGATGTAAGGGACCGCCGCCTTGAGGGCCGTGACCGCTATGGCCCGCTCGCCGCGTGTGTGCATCATCAGGTTTACTCCGTCCGGCCCGCCAGCAGGCGGTGCAGGATCGCCATCTGTACCGTCATTCTGTTGCGCGCCTGCGGCAGCACCCGGCTGCGCGGCCCGTCCAGGATCTCGTCCGCGACCACCACGTTGCGCCGCACGGGCAGGCAGTGCATGAAGACAGCCTCTGGCGTCGCGTTCGCGAACCAGGACTCGTCCACCATCCAGTGCTCCAGCCCGGCGCGCTGCGCGCGATCGTCGGCGGGGCGCCCATAATAACGCGTCGACTGCCAGCTCTTGGCGTACACGACGTGGGCGCCGTCCATGGCCTCGGCGCGTTCGTCGGTCTCCCGCAGCGAGCCGCCAGAGGCTTCGGCCGCGGCCCGGGCGCGCGCCATGACCGGCTCGGGCAGCTCATAGCCTTCCGGCCGCAGCACCGTCACGTCCATCCCGCGCATCGCCGCCATGTGCACCGCCGCGGAAGGGACAGCCAGCGGCAGCGGGTTCGGATGGTTCGCCCAGGAGAGCACGAAGCGGCCGCCCTGTTTGGGCACGCCCATGTCGTCCATCGTCTTCCAGTCCGCCAGCGCCTGGCAGGGATGGTTCACCGCCGACTCCATGTTCACCAGCGGCGCCGGACAGTAGCCGGCCATCTCCATGAACTTACGCTCCTCCACATCCGCTTGCAGGTCGATGCCGCCGGCGAAAGCGCGGATGCCGAGCACGTCGGCATAGCTCGCCAGGACTGGCACGGCCTCGCGGATATGCTCGGCCGCCTCGCCGTCCATGACGATGCCGTCGCGGGCCTCCAGCTTCCAGGTGCCCTGGCCCGGGGTGATGACGAAGGAGCCGCCGCCCAGTCGCGTCATCGCGGCCTGGAAGGAGGCGACCGTGCGCAGCGAGGGGTTGAAGAACAGCATGCCCATCACCTTGCCGCGCAGGGCCGTCGGCTCGGGATGGCGGTCGAGGCGGGCGGCGAGCCCGAGCAGCTCGTTGACTTCCTCGGGGCTGTGCTCGGCAAGGTCGATAAAGCGTTTCATGGGGCAATCTCCGCTAGGGCCGTCGCCAGCAAGGCGACATGTTCGGGTTCGAGTGTCAGGGGCGGCAGCAGGCGCAGGACCCGCGGGTCTGCGCTGGTGCCGGCAAGGATGTCATGCTCCAGCAGCTCCGACTGGATCTCCCGGGCCGGCCGGCTGCATACCAGGCCCAGGAGCAGGCCGGCGCCCTGGATGGACCGGACGGGGCCCACCTGGCAGGTATCGCGGACCAGCTGCGACAGGTTGCGGACGTTCTCGAGCAGCTGCTCGTCCTGGATCACGCCGATCACCGTCTCGATGGCTGCGCAGGCCATCGGACCACCGCCAAAGGTGGTGCCGAGCTCGCCGATCTTCAGGCCGGCCGCGATGGCCTGGGTGGTGATCACCGCGCCGGCGGGGAAGCCGCCGGCCAGGCCCTTGGCCGTGGTGAGGATGTCGGGCGTGATGCCGTAGTGATCCGCGGCAAAGGGCCGGCCGGTGCGGCCCATGCCGCACTGGACCTCGTCGAAGATCAGCAGGGCACCGGCCGCCCGGGTTGTTTCCCGGGCGGCGGCGAGAAACTCCGCCGGCAGGTCGACGGCGCCGGCCACGCCCTGCACCGGCTCGACGATCACCGCGGCAGTGTCCTCGCCCACCTTGTGCCGGAGCGCCGCCGGGTCGTGCGGCGAGACGAAACTCACTTCGAAGGGCCTTTGCGGGAAGCCGTACCACTTTTCGCTGCCCCACGTGACCGCGGCGGCAGCGGCGGTGCGCCCGTGGAAGGCCCCCTCGACGGCCACCACGCGGTTGCGCTCCGGGGCGTGGAAGGCCAGCTTGAGCGCGTTCTCGTTGGCCTCGGCGCCGCTGTTGACCAGGAAGACCCGGTCCAGCCCGGGCGGCGCGAAGCGCGCCAGGGCCTCGGTGGCGCGGGCGCGCAGGGCGAGCGGCAGCAGGTTGCTCTGGAAAGTGAGACGCTTGACCTGGTCCTGCAGCGCCGCCACCAGCCGCGGATGGCCGTAGCCCAGCGCCGCGACGGCATGGCCGCCGTACATGTCGAGGATGCGGCGGCCGTTGGCGAGTTCCAGCCAGGCACCGTTGCCGCCGACCGGTTCCAGCGCCAGCTGGGCGTAGACCGGCAGAGTCCAGGCGAGCTCGTCGGGCGTCGGGGCGCTCACGGCATTCATGTCCAGGCCGGGCCCGGCAGCGCGAGCCCCGTGTCCTCGGGCAGCTCCAGCAGCCGGTTGAGCCACTGCATGGCGCCGCCGGCGGCGCCCTTGACCAGGTTGTCGATGGCCGACATCACGACAAAGGCCTCGCCCTCGGCGACCACGCTCAGCCGCGCCCGGTTGGAGCCGGCCACGTCCTTGATCCGCGGCGGCTTGTCGAGGATCTCGACGAAGGGCGAGCCGGCGTAGGCCTCCGCCAGCGCGGCGCGCAGGGCGGCAGAGTCCGCCGGCGCGGCCAGGCGGCCGTGGATGGTGGCATGGATGCCCCGTGCCCATGGCCCGGAGTGCGGCACGAAGTGGACCTGGCAGGGCGCGGCCGCCTCCGCCGCGAGCTGCTCGATCTCCGGGCGATGACGGTGGGTCAGCGGCTGGTAGGCGAACATGTTCGAGTGTCGCACCGGGTGATGCGTGGTCTCACCCAGCTTGCGGCCGGCGCCGGTGCTGCCGGTCACGGCCGAGACGAAGAACTCGGGCTGCGCCAGGCCCGCGCGCAGCAGCGGCACGATGCCGAGCAGCACCGAGGTGACGAAGCAGCCCGGATGCGCGACATGGGCGGCCGGCAAACCGGCGACGTGCTCGGGCACGGCCGAGGCGAATTCGGCCAACCGACCGGGGCAGGGATGAGGATGCCCGTAGATGCGCGCATAGGCGTCGGGATCCCGGAAGCGGAAGTCCGCCGATGCGTCGACGACGGTCAACGGGGCGCCCACCGACGCCGCGAGCGTAAGCAGTGCATCGACGCGCTGCGCAGCGGCGCCGTGGGGCGCCGCGCAGAACAGGACCCGCACCCGCCCATGGCGAACAGCGTCTTCGAGGCCTGCCTGGTCGCAGAAATCCGCCGCCGGGAACGCGCCCGCGAGATTCGGGAACGTGGCGGCGATCGGCGTGCCGGCGCGGCTCTCCGAGGAGGCCGCGACCAGCTCGAGCCGGGGATGCCCGGCCAGCAGGCGCATGAACTCGCCGGCCACGTAGCCGGTGCCGCCGAGGACCGCGACGGGGTGCCGTGTGCTCATGTCCGGGCCTCCTGCCCGAACAGGACGCCGCGCAGGTGCTCGCCCAGTTCTGCCTCCTGGGTCAGGGCGTTGAAGGCCGGCACGCCCATTTGCTCGCGAATGATCTTCACGCCCACCTCGTTGTCGGTGGAGCGGCCGGTGACCATGGCGGGCTCGATATCGAAGCGTTCGCGCAGCAGCTGGACGCCGCCATAGGCCCCGACCGGATCGTTGGCGCAGAGAATCACGGCCGACAGCGCCTTGCGGACCTCGGGATCCTTGAGGATGGCCTCGACGCCATAGGCGCCGAGGATGCCATCGCCGAGCTCGTACACGATCATGTCCGGCCGGGTGTCGGCCATGCGGTTGAGCATGGTGCGGGTCAGGCGCGGCCCGTTGGCCGGCGCCGTCGTGACGACGCCGAAGTCGGTGAAGATCGCCGTCGCGCGCGCCCCCGCATCCTCCATGGCGAGGATGTCACGCCGGAGCGAGACACCGGTGGCCTTGAAGGCCGCCACGCGATAACCGTAGTGCGAGAACCGGCTGATGATCGCGGCCGCGGCGGCGGTCTTGCCGGCGTCCATGCAGGTGCCGGCCAGCGCGACCACGGGGATGCCGCGCATGTCGAGAGTCGGGTTCTCCGGCAGCTTGATGTTGCCGACCCGGGCCGGGGTGCCGATGCGCTCCCCGAGGTACGGAAAATGCAGCACCGTCCCCAGTACGCGGCACTCGAAGGGCTGGCCCCGGTCGCGGTTGACCGAGTCGCAGACCCCCATCACGCCGCCGAGATTGAGTAGATTGATGGTGTCGCCCGGCGCCAGCTGCTCGGGGATGTGGCCCGAGTAACCGAACAAGGCGTGCCGGTGGCCCAGCGCGCCCACCACGATGTCGCCGCGCTTGACCTGCGCCATGCGGCCGGAAGTCAGCTCGATGGTGTTGTAGGTGGACTTGTTGGAGAGCACCTCGACGGCGATGACCACGCCTTCCTCGCAGGGGATGTCCGGCGAGATCCGTACTTCGCGGCCGAGGCGGCAGCTCTGCGCGACCGAGGCGATCTTGTCGACGACCAATGGGCGCATCACTCAGCCTCCTGCGCGCGTGTGCAGCATGCCGGCCAGCGCCTTCATGCGCGCCAGTCCCAGCGCGTCGGCCGCGCTCCACTCGCCGGCGGCCTCGCCGTACTTGCCCTTGGTCGCGGCCAGCAGGGAGTGCGGTGAGACGACGCCATCGACGAACAGCGAGCCCGGCCGGAACAGCAGGCTCACCTCGCCCGTAACGCGCGCCTGCGAGGAGGCCAGCAACGCCTCGATGTCGCGCGCGGCAGGCTCGAGATGCAGGCCTTCGTGCACCAGGTCGCCGTAGGTCAGGCCGAGCGGCTCCTTCACTTTCAGCTGGGTGCCGGTGAGGGTGAGCTTCTCCAGCTCGCGGTGGGCGACGAGGATGGTCTCTGCGGCGGGCGCCTCGAAGGCCACCCGGCCCTTGGAGCCGAGGATGGTCTCGCCCAGGTGAATGCCGCGTCCGATGCCGTAGGGCCCGGCCAGGGCCTCCAGTTTTTCGATCAGCGTCACGGGGTCCAGTGCCTCGCCGTCCAGCGACACCGGGATCCCGCGCCCAAAGCCGATGCTGTGGCGCGAGGGTGCGCGCGGCTGGTCGAATGCGCCGGCCGTCACGACCCAGGCGCTCTCCGGGATGGACGCCACCGAGTCCAGCGTTTCCTTGCCGCCGATGGTCGTGCCCCAGAGGCCGCGGTTGATCGAGTAAGCGCCGCCGCCCGCCGGGACCGGCAGGCCACGCTCCTCGAGCCAGGCCACCTGCGCCGCGCGCTGCCAGTCGTGGTCGCGCACCGGCGCCAGCACCTCCAGCCCGGGCCGCAGCGTGCGCAGCGCCACCTCGAAGCGGACCTGGTCGTTGCCGGCCGCGGTACTCCCGTGGGCCACCGTGTCGCTGCCCAGCGCCACCGCCTGCTCCGCCACCATGCGCGCCTGCAGGCCGCGCTCGGCGCCGACGCACAGCGGGTAGAGCTGGCCTTTGCGGACATTACCGAACACCAGGTACTTCAAGACCGAGTCGAAGAACTCGCGCTTCGCGTCGACCGTGATGTGGCGCTCGGCGCCAAGCGCCAGCGCGCGCTGCTCCAGCGCCGCGGTATCGACATCGCCGCCGGTATCGACGGTGACGGTGACCACCGGGCGGCGCAGCGTCTCCTGCAGCCAGGCGACGCAGAAGGAAGTGTCGAGGCCGCCGGAGAAAGCGAGCAGGATCGGGCTTCCGCCCTTGGGGGAAGAGGCACTCATGGTTGCTTACCTTGGGAAGATCTGGGTGAGACGCGCCAGCAGGGTCTGCTGGCCACGGGCTGAGGCTGTGGCGACGAAGATTGTATCGTCTCCGGAGATCGTGCCCGCAACCTCGCTCCAGCCGGCGCGGTCGATGGCTACGGCGACGCTCTGCGCGGCGCCGATGGAAGTGCGGATCACGGTCAGGTGCGGGCCGGCGCCGGACCAGCCGGTGACGAAGCCGGCGAGGGCGCCGAAGTCGGTGGCCGGGCCGCCAATGTTCTGCGGCGCCAGGTAGCGCTCGCCCACCTTGGCGACGCCCAGGTCGCGCAGGTCGCGGCTGACGCTGGACTGCGTGGCCGGGAAGCCCCGCTCGCCCAACAGCTCCACCAGCTCCGACTGGCGGGTGATGCGTTGCTGGCGCAGCAGGGAGAGGATGAGCTCCCGGCGCTCGTGTTGCTGGGTGTTGATGGCAGGCATAGGAGGGGCAGGAACTGGTCGCGGATAAATATGCGCATGATTAGACGTTAATGCGCATGTAGTGTCAACCCGTCGCCGCCGGTATCGTCTCTACGACACCGAGGGGCGGTAAACTGCGCGTCCTTGCCCACGGACACGCCAGGGAGCCGAGCACCCATGAGCCTGAAGCTGCAGACCGTCGAGCGCGAGACGGGTCCCGAACCGACGACCAGCGTCATCTGGTTGCACGGCCTCGGCGCCGACGGCTACGACTTCGACCCCATCGTCCCCGCGTTGCGCATTCCCGGCGGCCCCGAGACGCGCTACGTCTTCCCCCATGCGCCGGTGCGGCCGGTCACCATCAATGGCGGCATGGAGATGCGCGCCTGGTACGACATCTATGCCATCCAGCGCGGGGCGCGCGAGGACGTCACCGGGATTCGCGAGAGCGCCGAGGCGGTGACCGCACTGATCGAGCGCGAAGCGGAGCGGGGCATCCCGGCCGAGCGCTTGGTGCTGGCGGGCTTCTCGCAGGGCGGCGCGGTCGCGCTGCATGCGGGCCTGCGCTATCCGCACAAGCTCGCCGGCATCATCGGCCTTTCCACCTACCTGCCGCTCAAGGCCGCCGCCGGCGAGTTCGATGCGGCCAACCGGGACACGCCCCTGTTCATGGCCCATGGCTCGCTGGACCCGGTGGTGCCGTCGTTCCTCGGGCAGGAGAGCGCCGAGCTGCTGGTGGAGGCCGGCTACCAGGTGGAGTACAAGACCTACGTGATGCCGCACGCGGTGTGTCCGGAGGAGGTCGAGGACATCCGCAACTGGCTGCGCGACCGCTTCACCGGCTGATCAATGGAGACCTGGCCGCGGCCCGCGCCGCGCACGGCTCCCTTCGCTTGGAATTCTGATGCCGCTCCGGGAGCCGTGCACGTCCCGACCCGCTGCCGAGTTGCTCGGGTAGGGCGATGCTGGTGCAGGGGCCGGCCACGCGGGCGGGGCTAAACGACCGGCCACGCGGTCAGTGCAGCTTGGCGCCGCCTTCCAGATCGAGGGCCGGCACATCGCCGGCGGGCGTGACGCCCAGCACTCGGCAGTAGAACGCCAGCTCCGCCTCCAGCGCGGCGCGGATGTTCTCGGCGCGGCGGAAGCCGTGGCCTTCCTCGGGAAACTCCAGGTAGACCGTGGGAATGCCGCGCGTGCGCAGCGCGGCGTGCATGCTGCGGCTCTGCTCCGGCGGCACCACCTTGTCCTCACCCCCCTGGAAGAAGATCACGGGGCAGCGAATCCGGTCTGCATGCTTTAGCGGCGAGCGCTCGTCGAAGAGCCGCCGCGTGGCCGGGTCCGCGGGGTCGCCGACCAACCAGCGGTCGTATTGCGACTCGAACTTGTGCGTGGTACCGAACAGCGCGGCGAGATCGCCGATGCCGTAGTAGCTGGCCCCGGCGCGGAAGGCGTCGGTGAAGGCCAGGGCGCACAACACGCTGTAGCCGCCGGCGCTGCCGCCGCTGATGAAAGCGGCCTCGGGATTTGCCAGCCCCTGCTGCGCGAGGAAACGCACGCCCGCCACGCAGTCCTCCACGTCGGCCTCGCCCCAGCGGCCGTAGAGGCTCTCGCGATAGGGACGGCCGAAGCCGGTGCTGCCGCGATAGTTCACGTCGAGCACTGCGAAGCCGCGCGTGGTCCAGAACTGGACCTTGGCGTCGAAGGCCGGAGAAGTCGCGCCGGTCGGACCGCCGTGGCATTTCACGATCACCGGCGGCGTCATTCCCGCCGGCGCCTTGTGCAGCGGATTGCAGGGCGGGTAATAGAACCCATGCGCGGTGGCTCCGTCCCCGGTCGGGAAGCTCAGCGCCCGGGGGCGCGAGATCCATTCCTCTTTCAGGGGCAGCGGCCCGGTGTCCGCCACCAGCCGCTCACGCATCTGGGGGGCGTCCAGCACATACACGCCCATGGCGCGGTCGGGCGCGCCGGCCAGTGCCACGGCCTCGCGACCGTCCGTGGCGAGGTGGTCAATCGCCTCCAGGTGCCAGCGTTGGCGTGAGGGAAGGCCCGGGCCGAAATACCAGAGTTCCCAGCTGCCGTCGCGGCTCATGGCCCCGAGCACTCCGCCCGACACCTCGCCCCAGGTGGACTGGCCGAAGACCCACTGGGGCATGCCGCCCTCCGAGTCCATGTGAGTGAAACGCTCGACGGCTCCGGCGTCCCAGGCGTAGTGGTTCCACCAGCCGTCAGGGTCGGCGACGTAGCCGAGCCGGCCATCACGCAGCCATTCCGGCTGGAACACCGAGACGCGCTCGCCGCCGGCGACCCGCACCGGTTCCGCCGGCCGTCCCTCGGCGTCCAGCGGCGCCATCCAGAGCGTCGTACCGTCCCAGGGGAGACGCGGATGGTCCCAGGTCAGCCAGGCGAGGCGCTCGCCCTCGGCGTCCAGTCGGGGCGAGGCATAGAAGTCGTGGCCTTCGAGCAGTGTCGTGACCGTGCCGTCGTCCGCGATGGCGACAATGCTGGCGCGGGGCTCGCCCGGTGCGCCGTGGTCCTCGCACACGGCGATGAGTCGATGCCGGCGCGCATCGCGCTTCAGGTCGGCGTAGCGGCGCCGGTCCGGCGGCGTGAGCTGCCGGATCTCGCCCCAGGCGTCGCGATGCCATATGGCCTGGTCGGCGTCGTTGACGAACCAGGCCTCCGCGCCCAGCACGCAGTAAGCGCCGCCGCCGTATTCGTGCGCCCGGCTGCGCACGCTGAAGGGCGCCGGCGTCAGTTCGCTGCGCCGGCCCTGCAGGTCCTGCATCAGCACCGTGCGCCCGCCTTCCGCCGGCCGCTGCTCCAGCCAGCACACCTGGTCGCCCCTGCGCCAGGGTTGCTGCAACTTGATCCCCGCCGTGGCGACCCGGGCGGCGGACAGCGGCGAGGACCAGCTGCCGAAGGGAGCTTCAGTGGGCTTCATGTCAGGACTCCAGGGCGAATTCGAAGCGACGGTCGTCGATGGCTGCGCCGGCCGGGTCGAAGCTGCGCTCGGCCAGCTCGATGCCGCGACCTGCCTCCAGGCGCAGGACAGTGGAGCAGCGTGTTCCGTAGCGCGGGTCGACGATGAACGGGGCGGACAGCAGGCGTTCCCATGCGGGAGGCAGGCCCGTGTCGGGAAGTTCGCCGTCGGCGGCGGGCGCGCGGTCGGCGAGCATTTCGAGCAGGGCATCGGTGTCGGCGCCGGCCGGGAGGAGCTCGGCAAAGCGGGCCCGCGTGCGCGCGAGCTTCGGCCACGGCGTGTCGAGCAGGTGATTCGACAGGCCGTACACGCCGGGCTCGAGGAGTTCCGGGCCACGACCGCGGTTGGAAAGGTACACCAGCTGCTCCGGCGACCCCAGCAAGAGGTTGAAACCGGCATAGTCGTCGCCGCGGGCCGCAAATTCACGGGCCAAGTCGTGCGGCGGCGCCTCGCCCCGGAGGTATTCCGTCACCAGCGCCCCGCGCGAGCGGGGGCCGCGTCCCTCGGCCACGGGCTCACGGAAATTGGTGACCACGGCGAAGCGCCCGTCGCGGGCCGCAGCCAGCCAGGTGCCGCCGGCGCGCAGGTCGCGGCCGCCCACGACATGATCGTCCCACCAGTCCGCCCGGGCCGCGGGCCGGTCGTGGAACTCGTCGCGGTTGCCCGCGAGCACCAGGGGGCGGGCGGCGAGGGTCTGCCAGGCGAAAACGAGCAGGCACATGGTCGCGTCGGCCTCCGCTCAGGGCTCCGGGCGCGCGATCCAGGGCCCCGCCGGGGCCTCGCGCTCCAGGCAGCGTCCGGGCGCCGAGTCGAACCAGCGCTCGATCAGCCGCCAGGCGATGGACACCCGCGGCGGCAGCATCACCTCGCCCGCTGCGAGGTCGTCGCGGCTCAGCCAGCGCGCGTCTTCCAGCTCGCTGTCGCGAAGCGTGATCCGGCCGCCGGCGGCGTCGGCGGTGAAGCCGAGCATCAGCGAAGATGGGAACGGCCAGGGCTGGGAGCTGTGATACTCGATGCCGCTCACCCGCATCCCGGTCTCTTCCGCCACCTCGCGCGCGACCGCTTCCTCGAGGCTCTCGCCGGGCTCGACGAAGCCGGCGATGGTCGAGTAGCGCCCCGGCGGCCAGGCGGGCTGGCGGCCGAGCAGGCAGCGATCGCCGTCGGCCACCAGGACAATGATGGCGGGGTCGACGCGCGGGAAGTGCTTGGCGCCACAGGTCTCACATCGCCGCGCGTGGCCGGCCTCTATGCTGCGCGTGGGCGACCCGCAGCGGCTGCAGTAATGATGATGCTCGTGCCAGGTCAGCATCGCCCGCGCGTAGGCGAGCAGGGCCGCGTCGCCGGGCTCCAGGAGCTCGCCCAGGCCGCGGATATCCTCGAAGCGGCCGAGCGAGAGCGGCGGCTCCTCGCCGCCCAGGGCGAAGGCGAAGCAGGGCACGCCGGCACGCTCTCCGAGCAGCACCCATTCCCGGCCGTGGTCGCTCACGGCATCGAGGCCGAGAAACATCGGACGCGGCCGGTTCTCGGCGCTGACCAGTACCTTCCGCCGCCAAACCGGAATCCATTCGCCGCGGCTGCGGGCTGCGGTCAGCCAGGCTTCATCGCGTCGCAGGTGGCCGATGCGGTCCAGCGGCACACCGGCGAGGAAGTTGCTGCGCGCCGCTGTCATTCCCCCGCCAGGTCCAACGGCCGCGCCGCGACGACCACGCCGTCGGCATCGGCATAGAGATGCTCGCCCGGGCGAAAGGTCACGCCGGCAAAGCTGAGCGAGACGTCGCGCTGGCCCTCGCCCCGCTTGTGCGTCTTGAGCGGGATGGTGCCTAGCGCACGCACGCCCAGCTCCAGCTCGTTGATCGCGGCCGAGTCCCGGATGCAGCCGTTGATGACCAGTCCCTGCCAGCCGTTCTTCACTGCCATCTCGGCCAGCATGTCGCCCAGCAGCGCACGACGCATCGAGCCGCCGCCGTCGACCACCAGCACCCGGCCGGCGCCGGGCTCGGCCAGGGCCTCGCGCACCTTGGAGTTGTCCTCATAGCACTTCACGGTGGCGATCGGGCCGTCGAAGACCGTCACGCTTCCGAAGGCCTCGAACAAGGGCTCGAGCACGTGCAGGTCGGCCTCGTGGGCGTCGCAGAGATCGGCAGTGTGGTGCGGCATGGGCGGCTCCGGGGCGCGTTGGAGCCGACTATTCTACGCGTCCCCGACAGGGCCGGGCGCGGCTCCGCTACCCGTGCGCCCGCCGCCGGCAGGCGGGGATCACGCGGCAAGCCGGGCAGCGTCGGCCGTCGAGCGCCAGCGCATCCTGGATATACAGGGCTTGGCAGTCCCCGCAATCGAGCAGCAGCAACTCGCCGCGCGTGGTCAGTGCGTCGAGCAGGTTCCAGGCGTGCTCGAAGGTCACCGGACTCGACGAGTTGATCGACTGGAATTCCTCGAAGGCATCACAGAAGCGCTGGCCCCGGAGCACCGGATCCGCCAGCGGCATGGCCGGCGTGCTGAGGTCGGGCATGATGCGTAGCAGTCCCCAGTTGGCGAACAGGTGGGCCAGCAGCGAGGCGTCGGCCTGGATCCAGGGGTTACGCACGAAGAACTCGATGCTGGACGGAGACTTGCCGCGATGGCGCCGTGCGCCGGGGGCGCGCGGGTTGGCCCTGCGGAAGTGCTTGTTCCAGAGCTTGCGGATGCGGTCCTGGCTGAAGCCCGTGGAGGCGGTGATGAGATGCGTGCGGGCCTCGTGCCCCAGCATGCGGATCGCCAGGGCGAGGCGCGCCTGGTCTTGGTCGGTTCGCGGGTCGGGATGATTCATGGTGCCTCCGGTCGGGGGATGCACTCTGGCTCATTCGCCTGCGAATAGGAATACCATATTTGGGGAAATAAACCCAAATATGGTATCTAGTTCTCAGTAATTGCCGGCGCAGGCGCGAAATCACGGGGTTACGCGAGGGATCGTCATGCCTAGGCTTTGAACGGGGAGGAGCTGAACAATGAATAGAAACACTCTGCGACGGGACTTCACCGAG
>JASFEC010000004.1:0-22425 GCA_050125045.1 Gammaproteobacteria bacterium
GGGCCAGCCGGGCAGCTTGTCGAGGCACTCGAGCAACTCGTCGGCGTATGCGGTGATTTTCAGGAACCACTGCGGGATCTCGCGGCGCTCCACCAGCGCCCCGGAGCGCCAGCCGCGCCCGTCGATTACCTGCTCGTTCGCCAGCACCGTCTGGTCCACCGGGTCCCAGTTGACGGTCGAGGACGACTTGTACACCAGGCCCTTCTCGAACAGCCGCAGGAAGAACCACTGCTCCCACCGGTAGTAATCCGGGTCGCAGGTCGCCAACTCGCGGCGCCAGTCATAGGCGAAGCCGAGGCGCCGGAGCTGCGACCGCATGTGTTCGATGTTGTCGCGGGTCCACCGCGCCGGCGGCACCTGGTTCTTGATGGCCGCATTCTCGGCCGGCAGGCCGAAGGCATCCCAGCCCATCGGCTGCAGCACGTTCTTGCCCTGCATGCGCTGGTAGCGGCTGACCACGTCGCCGATGGTGTAGTTGCGCACGTGGCCCATGTGCAGGCGCCCGCTCGGATAGGGGAACATGCACAGGCAGTAGAACTTCTCTCTCGAGGGGTCTTCCTGCGCCTCGAAACAACCCGAGTCATCCCAGTGACGCTGGGCCTCGGGCTCGATCACTTCCGGCTTGTAAATGGGGTCCATGGCGGCTTCGCTCGAATCAAGCTGCCAAGATTACCGCCCCGCCCTGTTGCGGCGCAAAGCCGACAGGCCGAACAGCAACGCTGCCGCGCCCGCCAGCGGCAGGTCGCCCAGCCGCAGCCATGGCGTCATGCCCTGCATGGGGACCACCTCCCCCACGACGACCGCGGCCTCGAACTGCAGCGAACGCTGGACGACCCTGCCGTCGGGGTCGATCACTGCCGTGATGCCGTTGTTGGTGGCCCGGAGCATCCAGCGTCCGGTCTCCATGGCTCGCATGCGGGCGATCTGCAGGTGCTGGAAGGGCGCCACGGTGTCGCCGAACCAGGCGTCGTTGCTGACGTTGACCAGCAGCCGGGCGGCGGGGAAGAACACGCGCTGCTGCGCGCCGAAAGCATCCTCGTAGCAAATGGTCGGCGCCACTGGCACGCCGGCCAGCGTCATCGGCCCCGGGTCGGGCCGTCCCGGCGAGATATCGCTGTAGGGCAGGCTCATCATGCGCATGACCTCGCGCACGAAGCCCGGCACCGGGAAGTACTCGCCGAAGGGCACCAGCTGGCGCTTGCGGTAGATCTCGGGCTCGCCGCCGAGCGACACCAGCGTGTTGTAGTAACGCCCGTCGCGAGAGTCCCGCTCGAGGATGCCCAGCAACAGCTCGCTGTCCTCCTCCCGGGCGCGTGCGTCGAGCGCCTCAAGGAAACCGATCTCCTGGTGCAGCAGTGACGGCAGCGCGGCCTCGGGCCAGATCAGGAGATCCTTGCCCCAGTAGGGCTCGGTCAGCCCCAGGTAGAGTTCGCGGGTGGGCTCGAGCTGCGTTTCCAGCCATTTTTCGTCCTGGCCCACAGCCCCCTGGATCATCGCCGCCTGCAGCGGCGCGCCGGCCGGCCGCGTCCACCCCTGCCGGTCGGCGGCGCCTGCCGCCGCGAACAGCGCGAACAGCACAGCGATCGCCGCCGCGCGACGCGGCAGATCCTCGAGTATGACGGTGGCCAGCGCACCTGCGGCCAGGGCGCACGCCCAGCTGAGGCCGTACACGCCGCCGAGCGGCGCCAGCGCGCCCAGCACCGAGTCGGTCTGGCTGTAGCCCAGGCTGAGCCAGGGGAACCCACTCAGGAACCAGCCCCGGACCCACTCCAGCAGCACCCAGGCGGCCGGCAGCCCCACCAGCCAGCGCATGATCCCCGCGGGCGGCAGCCAGCGCGCGGCGGCCCAGCCGAGCAGCGCGTAGTAGGCCGCCATCAGCGCGGCCAGCGCTACGGTCAGGAAACCTGCCAGCACGGCGGGCGCCCGGCCGAACTCGTGCACCGAGACGAACGTCCACCAGGTGCCCGCCAGGAAGGCAGCAAAGCCGTAGAGGAAGCCAAGCCGGGCCGCCCGGCCCGGGCTCGCGCCACGCCAGAACAGGAACAGCGCGAGGGGCGACAGCATCGCGACCGGCCACCACCCGGCCGGGGCGAACGCCACGGGCAACACCGCGCCGGCCGCTATGGCACCCAGCTCCATGGAGCGCGGCGCCCACCAGGCCGGCAGTTGAGCCCGCGGCGACATTGCCTCAGTCGGTGAGCCGGCGTAACCGCAGCGAGTGGATGCGGCGCCGGTCGGCCCGCAGCACCGTGAAGCGCATGCCGCCGAAGCGCAGCGACTCGCCCTTGCGCGGCAGCCGGCCGAGCTCGTGCATCACCAGCCCGCCCACGGTGTCGTAGTCCTCGTCGCTGAACTCGGTGCCGAGCTCCTCGTTCAGGTCCTCGATCCGCAGCAGGGCGTCGACGCGCCAGCTGTCCTCGCGCTCGGGAACGATCAAGACCTCCTCATCGGGATCATGCTCGTCGTCGATCTCGCCGACGATCTGTTCGAGCACATCCTCGATGGTGAGCAGGCCGGAAACGCCGCCGTACTCGTCGGCCACGATGGCCATGTGGTTGTGGCTGTGGCGGAACTCCTTCAGCAGCACGTTGAGTCGCTTGCTCTCCGGGATGAACACGGCCGGACGCAGGCATTCCTTCAGGCGGAAGCGCTGCTGGCCCTCCTCGGCGAAGAAGCGCAGCAAGTCCTTGGCCAGCAGGATGCCCACGACTTCGTCGCGGTCGTCGGCGATCACGGGGAAGCGGGAATGGCCGGAGTCGATGATCACCGCCAGCATTTCCTGCGGACTGGCATCACGCTCCAGCACCACCATCTGGCCGCGGGGGATCATGATGTCGCGCACCTGCATGCTCGAGACCTCGAGCACACCCTCGAGCATCTGGTGCTCGTCGAAGTCGAGGATCTGGCGCTCGCGCGCCTCGCGGAGGACGTCGAGCAGGTCGTCGCGACCGCGGGGCGCGGTGCGGAAGGCGTCGGCGAGTCGGGCCATCAGGCCGGGCCGGCGCCCGCCGGTACTCGGAGGTTGGTCGTCAGCCATGGTGCGGGTCTTTCTCCTGGTAAGGATCTGGCCAGCCGAGCTCGGCGAGGAGTTCCGTCTCCACGGCCTCCATGTCCGCCGCCTCCGCCGGCTCCTGGTGATCGAAGCCCAGCAGGTGCAGCGTACCGTGAATCACCATGTGCGCCCAATGGGCGTCGGCGGGCTTGCCCTGGGCCTCGGCCTCGGCAGCCACTACCTCGCGGCAGATCACGACGTCGCCCAGCAGCGGCAGCCCGAGTTCCGGCGGCAGTTCGGCGGGAAAGGCAAGCACGTTGGTCGGCGTGTCTTTGCCGCGGAACCGGCGGTTGAGCGCCTGGCTCTCGGCGGCGTCGACGATCCGGATACTGAGCTCCGCCTCGGCCCTGCGGCCGGCCAGGGCCGAGCGCGCCCAGTGCCGCAGCTTGGCCACGCCCGGCAGGCCGCTGCGCGGGCCGGCGACCTGTACGTCGATACGGACGCTCATTCCTCGTCCCCCTGGTGCCGCTCATAGGCCTGGACGATCCGCTGGACCAGGGGATGGCGCACCACGTCCTGCGCCGTGAACCAGGTGAAGCCCACGCCCTCGATGTCCTGCAGCACCTGTCCCGCATGGCGCAGGCCGGAGGTCTTGTTGGCCGGCAGGTCGGTCTGGGTCACGTCCCCGGTCACCACCGCCCGCGAGCCAAAGCCGATGCGGGTGAGGAACATCTTCATCTGCTCCACGGTGGAGTTCTGGGCCTCGTCGAGAATGACAAAGGCCTCGTTGAGCGTGCGACCGCGCATGAAGGCCAGCGGCGCAATCTCGATCACATGTCGCTCGATCAGCTTGGCCACGCGCTCGAAGCCCAGCATCTCGTACAACGCGTCGTACATCGGCCGCAGGTAGGGATCCACCTTCTGCGACATATCCCCCGGCAGGAACCCGAGCCGCTCGCCCGCCTCCACCGCGGGCCGCACCAGCACGATCCGGCGGACCTCGTCGCTCTCCAGCGCCTCCACGGCCCGGGCCACGGCGAGGTAGGTCTTGCCGGTACCGGCCGGCCCGATGCCGAAACACAAGTCGTGCTCGCGCATGGAGCGCAGGTAACGGGCCTGGTTGGGACCCCGGCCGCGGACCACGCCGCGGCGCGTCCGGATCTCCTGCGGCGCATGCTCGTCGGCCGGCGCGTAGAGTCCCGCCTCCTGCAGGCCCGCATGGACAGTCTGCGGCGTGATGCTCTCTTCCGCCGCCTGCTCGAACAGCGCCACCAGCAGTCGCTCGGTCGCCTCCACGGCAGCTTGCGGACCCTCGAGCCGGAACAGGTTGCCGCGCGGGCGGATCTGCACCTCGAGTCGCCGCTCGATCTGCTTGAGGTGCTCGTCGAACTGGCCGCAGAGGTTGGCGAGGCGCGGGTTGTCGGCGGGCTCGAGCACCAGGTCCCTGATGAGATTGTCGTTCAAGGGCTTTCCAGGACCTCAGGCAGAGCGGGGCAGCGCGTCTTCACAGGCGAGCACGCGGCCGCGCAGCGAGTTCGGCAGCGCCTCGGTGATCTGCACATCGACGAAGCGCCCGGTCATTTCGGGCTCCCCGTCGAAGTTGACCCAGCGCATGTTGCCGGTGCGACCCGCCAGTTGGCGCGGATTCTTGCGCGACGGCCGCTCCACGAGGACGCGCTGCACGCTGCCAACCATGGCTGCGCTGATGGCCGCGGCCTGCTGGCTGATGCGGTGCTGCAGCAGGGCCAGTCGACGCTGCTTCTCCTCCAGCGTGACCTCGTCCGGCAGGGAGGCCGCCGGCGTGCCCGGGCGGCGACTGTAGATGAAGCTGAAGGACTGGTCGAAGCCGACGTCCTCGATCAGCCGCATGGTCTGGTCGAAGTCCTGCTGCGTCTCGCCGGGGAAGCCGACGATGAAGTCCGAGCTGATGCTGATCCCCGGTCGGGCCTCGCGCACGCGGCGGATCTTCTGGCGATACTCCAGGGCCGTGTGGCCGCGCTTCATCATGGCAAGCACGCGGTCCGAGCCGCTCTGCACCGGCAGATGGAGGAAGGGAGCGAGCTCGGGCACCTCGGCATAAGCGTCGACGAGGCTGTCGGTGAACTCCACCGGGTGGGAGGTCGTGAAGCGGATGCGGTCGATCCCGTCGATCGCGGCCACGAAGCGGATCAGCGCCGCAAGGTCGGCGGTGGTGCCGTCATGCATCAGGCCGCGGTAGGCGTTGACGTTCTGCCCGAGCAGGTTGACTTCGCGCACGCCCTGGGCCGCCAGCTGGACCACCTCGACCAGCACGTCGTCGAAGGGCCGGCTCACTTCCTCGCCGCGCGTGTAGGGGACGACGCAGAAGCTGCAGTACTTGCTGCAGCCCTCCATGACCGAGACGAAGGCGGTCGGCCCCTCGGCCCGCGGCTCCGGCAGGCGGTCGAACTTCTCGATCTCGGGAAAGGAAATATCGACCGCCGGCCGGCCACGGCCACGGACGTCCTCGAGCATCGCGGGGAGGCGATGCAGCGTCTGCGGGCCGAACACGATATCGACGAAGGGTGCACGCTCGAGTATCGCCTCGCCTTCCTGGCTGGCGACGCAACCCCCGACACCGATCACCACGCCCGGGCGCGCCTGCTTCAGTTCGCGCCAGCGGCCCAGGAGCGAGAAAACCTTTTCCTGCGCTTTCTCACGGATCGAGCAGGTGTTGAGGAGAAGCACGTCGGCTTCCTCCGGCGTCGCCGCCGGCTCGAAGCCGTGGGACGCGCGCAGCACGTCCGCCATCTTCGACGAGTCATACTCGTTCATCTGGCACCCGAAGGTGCGGATGAAGAGCTTGCCGCCGGGCCTGGATGCGTTCATCGATTCCTGGTCAGAAGGGAATGTCGTCCTCGAAGGGTTCTTCCTTGCGGCTGCCCGCCGAGGACCCGCCGGAGGACGCGCCGCGGTAGTCATCGCCGCGGCTCATGGGGGCGCTGCCGCCGGGTCGGCCGCCCAGCATCTGCATCTCGCGTGCGATGATCTCGGTGGTGTAGCGGTCCTTGCCTTCCTTGTCCTGCCACTTGCGGGTCTGCAGGCGGCCCTCGATGTAGACCTGGGAGCCCTTCCGCAGGTACTCGCGGGCCGTCTCGGCCAGCCGGTCGAACATGACGATGCGGTGCCACTCCGTCTCCTCGACCCAGTCGCCGCTCTGCTTGTCCTTGCGCCGGTCACTGGTGGCGAGGTTGAAGTTGGTGACGGTCAGCCCGCCGGGGGTGGTCCGGCTGTCCGGATCCGCGCCCAGGTTGCCCACCAGGATGACCTTGTTGATACCGCGCGCCATGTGCGTGCCCTCGCTCGTCGTGTTGCCGGGCCGGGTGCCCGGAATTTGGAGAATAGCCGTTTAGTCTAGCCGGAACAGGGCCGAATCTCACGCGCGGCAGCCGGAAACCGGCCCTTGACGCGCACCGAAACCCCGGGGGACCGGCGGCCAGCGCAGCGCCGGCATTTCTGCGTATAGTATCGAGTTCGGTCGAGTCACCCGGAACCCATGGACACCATCCGTATTCGCGGCGCCCGCACCCACAACCTCAAGGCGGTCAACCTGGACCTGCCGCGGGACCAGCTGATCGTCATCACCGGCCTCTCCGGCTCCGGCAAGTCGTCGCTCGCCTTCGACACCATCTATGCAGAGGGCCAGCGCCGCTATGTCGAGTCGCTCTCGGCCTACGCCCGGCAGTTCCTCTCGATGATGGAGAAGCCCGACGTGGAGTCGATCGAGGGCCTCTCGCCCGCGATCTCGATCGAGCAGAAATCGACCTCCCATAATCCGCGCTCGACGGTGGGGACCGTCACCGAGATCTATGACTACCTGCGGCTGCTCTACGCCCGGGCCGGGACGCCGCGCTGCCCCCAGCACGCGGAGAAGCTGGAAGCACAAACGGTGACCCAGATGGTCGACCAGGTGATGGCGCTGCCCGAGGGCACCCGGCTGATCCTGCTCGCGCCCGTGGTGCGCGATCGCAAGGGCGAACACGCCCACCTGCTGACCGAACTGCGCGGACGCGGTTTCATCCGGGCGCGGATCGACGGCGAGGTCTGCGAGCTCGATGATCCGCCGCCGCTGGATCTGCGCCGCAAGCACACCATCGAGGCGGTGGTCGACCGTTTCCGGGTCCGCGACGACCTGCGGCTCCGGCTGGCCGAGTCCTTCGAGACCGCGCTGAAGCTGGCCGACGGCAGCGCCAACGTGGCTTTCATGGACGAGCCGGAGCGCGAGCCCCTGGTCTTCTCGGACCGCTTCGCCTGCCCCGTCTGCGGCTACAGCATCCCGCAGCTGGAGCCGCGGCTGTTTTCGTTCAACAACCCGGCCGGCGCCTGCGCCAGCTGCGACGGCCTCGGGGTGCAGCAGTTCTTTGACCCGGACCGGGTCGTGGCCCATCCGCATCTCTCCCTGGCCGGCGGGGCCGTGCGCGGCTGGGACCGCCGCAACGCCTACTACTTCCAGCTCATCCGCAGTCTCGCCGGCCATTACCGCTTCGACGTGGAGACGCCATGGCAGAAGCTGCCGGCGCGCATCCGCAAGATCCTGCTGTATGGCTCCGGCGACGAGGTCATCGAGTTCTCCTATTTCAACGGCCGCGGCGGGATGAGCAAGCGCAAGCACCGCTTCGAGGGCGTCATACCCAACATGGAACGGCGCTACCGCGAGACCGAGTCGGGGGCCGTGCGGGACGAACTGGCCAAGTACCTGGGCACCCATCCCTGCGAGACCTGCAAGGGCACGCGGCTGAACGAGGCGGCACGCCACGTCTTCGTGGCCGAGAGGGGCCTGGCGGAGGTGACGGCGGACGCCGTGGGCGAGGCCCTGCGGTTCTTCAGCACGCTGGAGCTCCCGGGCTGGCGCGGCGAAGTCGCCCGCAAGATCATCAAAGAGATCACCGACCGGCTGCGCTTCCTGGTCGACGTCGGGCTCGACTACCTGACGCTGGACCGCAGCGCGGAGACGCTCTCGGGCGGCGAGGCCCAGCGCATCCGGCTGGCCAGCCAGATCGGCTCGGGCCTGGTCGGCGTCATGTACATCCTCGACGAGCCCTCCATCGGCCTGCACCAGCGCGACAACCAGCGCCTGCTCAACACCCTCATCCACCTGCGCGACCTCGGCAACACCGTGATCGTGGTGGAGCACGACGAGGAAGCCATCGCCACGGCCGACCACATCGTCGACATCGGCCCCGGGGCCGGCGTCCACGGCGGCGAGGTCGTGGCCCAGGGCAAGCCCGTCGACATCAAGGCCAACCCTGCTTCCCTCACGGGCGACTACCTGTCGGGCCGGCGCCGCATCGAGGTGCCGCCGCGCCGCACGCCGCAGGAAAAAGGTCGCGCCATCGTCATCCGCGGCGCGCGCGGCAACAACCTCCGCGCGATCGACGTCGCCGTCCCCATCGGTCTGCTGACCTGCGTGACCGGGGTGTCCGGCTCGGGCAAGTCGACGCTGATCAACGACACCCTGTACCTCGCCGCGGCCCAGAAGCTCAACGGGGCCTCCGTCACGCCCTCACCGCACGAGCGCATCGAGGGCCTGGAGCACATCGACAAGGTCATCGACATCGACCAGAGCCCCATCGGCCGCACGCCGCGCTCCAACCCGGCGACCTACACCGGCTTGTTCACACCGATCCGGGAACTGTTCGCCGGCACTCCCGAGGCCCGCTCGCGCGGCTACAAGGCCGGTCGCTTCAGCTTCAACGTCAAGGGCGGCCGTTGCGAGGCCTGCCAGGGCGACGGCGTGCTGAAGGTCGAGATGCACTTCCTGCCGGATATCTACGTGGCCTGCGACGCCTGCCACGGCCAGCGCTACAACCGCGAGACGCTCGAGATTCGCTACAAGGGGAAGAACATCCACGAGATCCTCGAGATGACGGTCGAGGACGCACTGGGCTTCTTCACCAACGTGCCGGTGGTGAAGCGCAAGCTGCAGACGCTGCTGGACGTGGGGCTCTCCTATATCAGGCTGGGCCAGAACGCCACGACCCTGTCGGGGGGCGAGGCCCAGCGCGTCAAGCTCGCCAAGGAGCTGTCCAAGCGCGATACCGGCAAGACGCTGTACATCCTCGACGAGCCCACCACCGGCCTGCACTTCCATGACATCGCCCAGCTGCTCGGCGTCCTCGGCCGCCTGCGCGACCACGGCAACACCGTGGTGGTGATCGAGCACAACCTGGACGTTATCAAGACCGCGGACTGGATCATCGACCTGGGCCCGGAAGGCGGTGCCGGCGGCGGCACGCTGGTCGCCGACGGTACGCCCGAGGCCGTGGCCGGGGCCAAGAAGTCCTTCACCGGCCAGTACCTGCAGCCCATACTGGCCGCTGCAGGGACCTTGCCGCCGGCGAGGCGCGCCAGGCGCAAGCGGGCGGGCTAGGACGGTGCGGCTGCGCCTGCCGCTGTTGCTGCTCCTGCTCGCGGTCGCCGCGCTGCTCAGCAGCTGGCCGCCGGCACCGGATGCTCCTGGCGTGGCGGAGCTGCCGCCCGAGGCCGCTGCCACGCTGCAGCTCATCGAGCAAGGCGGACCCTTCCCGCACCGCCAGGACGGCACCGTCTTCCAGAACCGCGAGGGCCTGCTGCCGCAGCGGCCGCGCGGCTATTACCGTGAGTACACGGTCCGGACGCCCGGCGTGTCCCACCGCGGCGCGCGGCGCATCGTCACCGGCGGCAATCCGCCGGAGGTGTATTACTACACCGAGGATCACTACCGGAGCTTTCGCCGCTTGGAGACGTCCCCATGAGCATCCCGTTGACGCCGCAACTGCTGCGCGACGCCGCGATCGCCGACATCCGCCTCATCGCGCCCGAGGAGATCCCCGCGGTCCTGCAGGCGGGCGCCGCTGCCGGCCTGCACTGCGCCCACATCGAGCTGGGCCGCTGCCGCAGCAAGGCCGACTTTCTCGCGCTGGTCGCGGACGCGCTGGCGTTCCCCGGGTGGTTCGGCCAGAATTGGGACGCGCTGGCCGACTGCCTCGGCGATCTCGAGTGGCTGCCGGCGGAGGGTTACGTGCTGGTGCTGGACGACCCCGCCGAACTGCACCACGCCGCGCCGGAAGACTACGCGGTGGCCGTCGACATCCTCGCCGACGCGGCCCGGAAATGGCGCGAGCGCGACACGCCCTTCTGGGTGTTCATCAGCCGCGAAGAGGAAGCGACATGAGCCAGCCCACCGATTCCCATGGCGGCATCGCCGCGCCCCCTCCGGACTTCATTCACTTTCGCGGCGGCAAGGCAGTGAGCGCCCTGCCGATCCTGTTTTTCATCGCCTGGGCCATCCTGCAGTCCGGCCTGCTGGGCATCGGCGACACCGCCGGCCTGATCGTCGGCATGCTCGTGGGCCTGGTGCTGGGCATGCTGCTGGTACGCGGCGACTGGGCCGCCTACGCCGAGGCGGTGGTCGAGGGCATGGCGCAGAAGGTCGCGGTGACGGCCATCGTGGCCTGGCTCTGGGCCGGGATGTTCGCCGCCACGCTCCAGGCCGGCGGCTTCGTCGACGGCCTCGGCTGGCTCGCCGACGCGCTCGGCCTCGGACCCGCGGTCTTCCCCGCGGTGACCTTCCTCCTGGCCGCGCTCCTCGCCACCGGCATCGGCACGGGCTACGGCACGGTCATCGCCTTCGTCGCCCTGTTCTTCCCCGCCGGCGTGGCGCTCGGCGCCGACCCCGTGCTGATGTTCGGCGCCATCCTCTCCGGCGCCGTGTTCGGGGACAACCTGGCGCCGGTCAGCGACACCACCATCGTCAGCGCGGTCACCCAGGAGTCGGACGTCGGCGGCGTGGTGGCAAGCCGCTTCAAGTACGCCATCATCGCGGCCATCCTGGCATTCATCGCCTACCTGGGCTTTGGCTGGGCCTCGACGGGCGCCGTGGTGGACGGCGATGCGGCCGTGCTGTTCCGCGCCCAGAGCAATGCGAGCGGGCTGTTGCACCTGCTGCCGATCGCGCTGGTCATCGGCCTGGCCGTCCGCGGTCGCCACATCATCGAGGCGATCTCCGCCGGCCTGATCCTCGCCATACTGGTCAATCTGGGGTTCGGGCTGGCGCCCGCCACGGACATGCTGGCGTTCCGGGTGGCCGCCGACACCTGGGCAGCGGCGACTTTCGGCGGCTGGCCGCTGGTCGAGGTCGTGCCGGCAGCCTCGGCCGGCGTGGGCGGCAGCCTGTACGACGGGCCGGTCGGCTTCGCCACCCTGGCAGTGCTGATCCTGCTGGTACTCGGAGGCGCGCAGGTCATGATCCGCGGCGGCGGGTTCCAGGCGCTGGAGGACTGGCTGTTGCGCAAGGTGGCGAAGACCGTCCGGTCCGCCGAGGTGACGATGGTCTCGGTCACGGCCGGCATCAACGCGGCAATCACCATCAACACGGCGGCGCAGATCGCCATCGCCCCCTATATCGCCACCATCGGCAAGCGCTTCAACCTCAACGGCTACCGCCGGGCGAACATCCTCGACGCCAATACCTCGGCGCTCGGTTACATCTTCCCGTGGGCGGGCGGCGTGCTGGTCGGCTACACCCAGATGCAGAGCCTGGTGACCACCTACGAGTGGTTCACGCCGGCCATGGTCGTCGAGCCGATCCAGGCCTGGCCCTGGGTATTCCACGGCTGGCTGCTGGTCGCCGTGTTCCTGTTCTCGGCCTGGACCGGCTTCGGGCGTGAGTACACTACCGACCGCATCAGCAAGGGAGGCAGCGCGGCATGATCAGGGAGCTGTTCGCCAACTGGCGGTTCCGCAGCGCCAGGCCGATGTTCGCGCCAGGCGAGGAAATCCGGGCCTACCTCACGGGCTTCGACGGCGGCACGCTGGAGGGGACGATGCGGATCGGGGACACGGTGCTGGTGGTGGACGGCGCCGACTCGCGGCACATGGACCGGCTGGTGACGGTGCGGATCGAGAGTTTCGACGCGGCGCGGGGCACCGGCCGGGCACGTCTCACCCCGTCCTAGGCCGCTCGCGGCCTGCCGCCGTGCAGGCCGGTGATCGGACCCGACCGAGCTCCGCCGACGAGCACGAGATCGACCTCGGGGTGCGGCGCGGGGATCGCCGGACCCGGCAGGCGCGCGCTTCAGGCGACAGGGGGCTTGGTCTCCCCGGGTGCCGGCGCGCCCAGGCAGTTCACCAGCTCGAGAAAGTGGGTCGCGGGCTTGCGCCGCGCAAGCCAGTGCAGGCCCGCCTGGCCGTCCTCGCTCCGGCGGTAGGCCTGCCAGTCCTCGCCGCGTACCCACTGGAACACCTCGACCACCTTGCACGCGTCCTCGCTCAGGTACACCAGCCCGGAGATGAAGCCCGCATGGAACCGCATGCGCCGCTCCACGAACTCGGCCAGCTCGTTGGCAAACTGCTCGCTCTCCCCCGGCGCGCAGTCGAAGATCAGCATCACCGTGAAGGCACCCTCATGAACCGGCAGCGTCTTCATGTTCGTCAGCTCCTCGTCCGGGCGGCAGCCCCCGCCGCCCTCAGTATCCCGCGGCGTGGCCGTCCTTGCGCGACTCCGACGCGCCGACCCAGGTCCCCGCGTCGCGGCGGATCGCCTGGTAGCCGCCGTAGCCACCGTCGTTGCGCACCTCGACGCGGTGCCCGCGGCGCTCCAGCTCGGCGATGGCCTCGGCCGGAAACCCTTTCTCCAGCCGCACGACACCACCGTCGGTCATGCGCTCGCCGGTCGGCTGGCTGGAGCCGTGGTGCCGCATGCGCGGCGCATCGCCGGCGGCCTGCAGGCCCATGCCGAAATCGATCATGTTCACCAGCACCTGCGCATGGCCCTGCGGCTGCATGCCGCCCCCCATCACGCCGAAGCTGAGCCAGGGCTTGCCGTCCTTCGTGACGAATGCCGGGATGATGGTGTGGAAGGGCCGCTTGCCGGGCGCAAAGGCATTCGGGTGCCCCGGCTCGAGGCTGAACATCTCGCCGCGATCCTGCAGCACGAAGCCGAGGCCCGGCGGCGTCATCCCGGAGCCCATGCCGCGGTAGTTGCTCTGGATCAGCGACACCATGTTGCCCTCGGCGTCCGCCACCGTCAGGTAGATGGTGTCACCCTCGCGCAGGACCTCGGGGTCGCCGTGCGGGTAACTGTCCGCCGCCTTCTCCGGATCGATGAGCTCGCGCCGCGTGGCCGCGTACTCGTCCGAGATCAGCTTCGCCACGCTCACGTCCATGAAATCCGGGTCGGCGTAGAAGCGGGCCCGGTCCTCGAAGGCCAGCTTCTTGGCCTCGACGAACAGGTGCATGTAGTCGGCGCTGCCGAACCCCATCCCGGCGATGTCGTAGCCCTCCAGCACCTGCAGGATCTGCAGCCCGGCAATGCCCTGGCCGTTGGGCGGCAACTGCCAGACGTCGTAGCCGCGGTAGTTGACCGAGACCGGCTCGATCCACTCGGAGCTGTGCGTCGCAAGGTCCTCGTAGGCCAGGAAGCCGTCGTTGGCCTGCATGTAATCGGCGATCGTGCGGGCGATGTCGCCGCGGTAGAAGGCGTCGCGCCCGCCCTCCGCGATCCGCTCGTAGGTGGCGGCCAGCGCCGGGTTGCGGAAGATCTCGCCCTGGGCCGGTGGCCGGCCGCCGGGCATGAACACGTCCGCGAAGCCCGGATACTCGCCGATGCGCTCGGCATTGATGGCCCAGTAGTGGGCGATCACCTCGGTCACCGGGAAACCCTCGCGGGCGTAGCTGATGGCAGGCGCGAGGACGTCCTTCATGGGCAGGCGACCGAAGCGCCCGTGCAGCTCGAACCAGCCGTCGACCGCGCCGGGCACGCTCACCGGTAGCGGGCCGTAGGGCGGGATGCTCTCGTAGCCGTTGTCCTTGAACCATTGCAGCGACAGCGCCCGGGGCGAGCGGCCGCTGGCGTTCAGGCCGTGCAGCTTGCCGCCCTCGGCGTCCCAGACAATAGCGAACAGGTCGCCGCCGATGCCGCAGCCCGTAGGCTCCATCAGGCCCAGCGCGGCATTGGCGGCGATCGCCGCATCCACCGCGTTGCCGCCCCGGCGCATGACGTCCAAGGCCACCTGGGTCGCGAGCGGATGGCTGGTCGCCGCCATCGCGGCCGGCGCCATGACATCGGAACGGGTGACGAACTCGGGACCGGTGACGCGGTCGGCGCTCAGGGACATGCTGCTTACCAGGCTGGCGGCCAGGACAACGGCCGTGCGGGATATTCTAAATGACATCTTTGCCTCCAGGCCGATGCTCAGAAGGGTTCGACACACTCATCGGCTCACCGCTCGCGGTCTTCCGGGTCCAAGGGTACCCGACCCGTCGGGATTCTTGGCGCCGCGCGCTCGCAGTGAGCGGCCTGGTCGTCGAAGAAGATGTGCGGGCGAAACGCGGCCAGGATTTCGGTCTTCGGCACCCCGCCGAGGAAGAAGGCCTCGTCCACCTCCACGCCCCATGCCAGCAGCGTGCGGATCACGCGCTCGTGTGCGGGGCCGCCGCGGGCCGTAACCAGCGCGGTCCTGATCGGTGTCACGCCCTCGGCGCGCGCGGCCTTCTGCAGGGCTGAGAGCTTGTGCAGCAGCCGCGCGAAGGGCCCGGCGGGCAGGGGCTCGCGCGCGCGCTCGGCTTCGTGCCGGGCGAAAGCCTCCAGCCCGTCGGCCTGGAAGATCCGCTCCGCCTCGTCGGAAAACAGGATGGCGTCGCCGTCGAAGGCGATGCGGATCTCCTCGGCCGGCTCGAGCGGATCCTCCGGCAGGTCGTAGAGCTGCGCGGCCGCCACGCCGCCGCGCAGGGCCCGCTGCACGTCGTCCTCGTAGCGCGACAGGAACAGGTCGACGTGGAAGGCTTTCAGGTAGGGCGCCAGCGGAGCCCCGCCGGACAACGCCGCCCGGGTGATGTCGAGCCCGTAGTGCCGGATCGAGTTGAAGATCCGCAGACTGGTCTCGGTAGAGTTCCGCGACATGACCACCACTTCCGCGCGACGGGGCGCGCCGGTCGTGTTCAGCGCCAGCACCGCCCGCACCAGGGGGAAGCCCGTGCCGGGCGGGAGGATTTCGTCTTCGCGCTCCAGCTGCTCGGCCCGATAGGCGTCGAGGCCCGCCGACACGAACAGGGCATCCTCGCTGCGCAGATCGAACAGCGCGCGGGAGGAGATGCCCACGACCAGGCAACCGGAGAGATCAACGCTCACTGCAAAGCCTCACGCGGCGATTATCGCACCGGCGCAGCGCCGCCGCTCAGAGCTGAGCATCGATCCGCAGGATGCGCGCCAGCCAGGCCTGGAAGCGACGGCCGAAGGACGCGTCCGGGTCGCGCGACTCCTCGCGCATGCCGTCGCGCCAGCGGAGCTCGCCATCCTCCAGTGCCACGGCCCAGGCCCGGGCACCAGCCACCTGCTCGGCGAACAGCGCCTCGAGTTCCAGGGCGAGCACTTCGCTCTCCACCAGCACCCCCTGCTCGCAGTTGAGGCTGGTCGAGCGTGGGTCGAGGTTGTAGCTGCCGACGAACAGTCCGCGGCGATTGAGCACCATGGCCTTGGTATGGAGGCTGGCGCCAGAAGATCCCACCAGGCTCAGGCGCGTGCCCTCCTCACTGACCGGCTTAAGCTCCCACAGCTCCACGCCGCCCACCAGCAGCGCCTCGCGGTGCCTCGCGTAGCCGCCGTGCACTGCCGCGACGTCGTTCGCGGCCAAGGAGTTGGTCAGCACGCGCACGTCGCTGCCGGCCTGGTCGATGCCGACGAGCAGGGCAGTACCGCCGTCCCCCGGGACGAAATAGGGCGAGATCACGGTCAGCGCCTCCCGGCTGCCCCTCATGGCCGGCAGCAGCGCAGCGATCACGGCCGAGCCCTCGGCGCCCTCGAACGCCCCCTCCGCCTTGCGCGGGTCATCGGCCACGAAGCGGTAGTCGGCCGTCCAAGTCATCGGCCAGTCGCCGGCGACCAGTCGCCGCACCACGTCGTCGTCCCCCAGTTCCCGGGCGTAGCGGCTGTCGCGGGCCGCGTCCAGTCCCTCCGCGAGGCGGCTCCGCAGCAGGTCGAGGCGCTCAGGGGAGATGTCGGCCGGGGCGAGTTCGGTCATCGGGTACGCCAGCGGCGAGTTCCAGTAGGCGTCGAAGGAGGCGGAAGCGTCCCGCACCACGGGCCCCACCATGGCGAAGTCGAGGTCCACGAAGTTGCCGTCGGCCGCGGCGCCGAAGTACTCGTCGCCGAGGTTGCGGCCGCCGGCGATGGCGAGCCGGTTGTCGACGATCCAGGTCTTGTTGTGCATCCGCCGGTTGATCCGGCTGAAGCTGCCCAGCGCCTCGAAGACCAGGGCCAAAGCCCCGCGCCTCGTCGAGAAGGGGTTGAACATCCGGACATGGATATTCGGGTGCGCCGCCAAGGCCGCGAAGCCGTAATTCTTGGCGCGCGCGTCCATGTCGTCGACCAGCAAGCGGACCCGCACGCCGCGGTCGGCGGCCTCGAGTATCAGCCAGGCTAGGTAGCTCCCGGTCAGGTCGTCGTGCCAGATGTAGGTCTGCACGTCGAGGCTGCGGCCCGCCTGCTGGGCCGAGATCGCCCGCAGGGCGAAGGCCTCCGGACCGTCGTGCAGCAACCGGAAGGCCGACTGGCCCGGGCGCGCCGCCTCGCGCGGGGCCATGAGCTGGTCGAGGTAGGTGGTCGCAGCCGGCGGCAGCGCCTGCTCGATCGGCAGCTCTGCGCGCGGGGCCAGCTGGGCGCAGCCGGAGGCGACGACCAGGGCGACAACACAGAGAATTCGGCGACCGCTCATCATGCTGTCCTCTGCGGGGAGGCCCCGCCTAGAAGAATACCGCGTATGGACGGGTATTGGTGATTGGTCGCGCGGGACATGAAAAGGCCGGGCGCTGGCCCGGCCTTCTTACTGTGGTGCTGAGCGGCCGCCGCCGCGCGGCTCAGTCGCCGGTGGCCTCGCCCTGCTCCGGCTGGTCCACCAGCTGCACCAGCGCCATGGGCGCGGCGTCGCCGGGGCGATAGCCCATCTTGAGGATGCGGAGGTAGCCGCCGGGGCGCGCCCGGTAACGCGGGCCGAGCTCGTTGAACAGCTTGCCGACCACGGCCTTGTCGCGCAGGCGGTCGAAAGCCCGTCGCCGCTGCGCCACGCCGTCTTCCTTGGCCATGGTGATCAGGGGCTCGACCACGCGACGCAGCTCCTTGGCCTTGGGCAGCGTGGTCCGGATGGTCTCGTGCAGCAACAGCGACGAGGCCATGTTGCGCATCATGGCCCGGCGGTGGGAAGAGTTGCGGCTGAGTTGCCGCCCTGCATTACGGTGACGCATGACTCGTTATCCTGTTGTGCGGTGCTCAGGCGACCCGCTCGTCGTCGTGCCGGAGGCTGGCCGGCGGCCAGCCCTCGATGCGCATGCCGAGCTGCAGGCCGTGGTTCTCGAGCACCTGCTTGATCTCGGTCAGCGACTTCTTGCCCAGGTTCGGCGTGCGGAGCAGCTCCACCTCCGTCTTCTGGACGAGGTCGCCGATATAGTTGATGTCCTCGGCCTTCAGGCAATTGGCGGAGCGCACGGTGAGCTCCAGCTCGTCGACCGGCTTCATCAGGATCGGATCCACGGCCTTGTCGCCAGGCTCGGGCCCCAGCCCCTCGCCCTTCAGGTCGACGAACACGGCCAGCTGGTCCTTGAGGATGGCGCCGGCGCGGCGAATCGCCTCTTCGGAGTCGATCGTGCCATTGGTCTCGATGTCGATGATCAGCTTGTCCAGGTCGGTGCGCTGCTCCACGCGCGCCGCGTCGACGGTGTAGGAGACGCGCCGCACGGGGCTGAAGGAGGCGTCCAGCTGCAGGCGGCCGATAGGGCCGCTGCTGTCCTCGTCGTTCTGCGTCACTGGCTGGTAGCCGCGGCCGCGACACACCTTGAGGCGCATCGAGAGCTGGCCGGCCTTGGTCAGCGTGGCGATGACCAGGTCAGGATTGATGATCTCGACGTCGTGCCCGGTCTCGATGTCGGCGGCGGTCACTACGCCCGGGCCCTTCTTGGCCAGGGTAAGCTCGATCTCGTCGCGCTGGTGCATCTTCACCGCGAGCTGCTTGAGGTTCAGCAGGACGTCGACGACATCCTCCTGCACGCCCTCGATGCTGGTGTACTCGTGCAGCACCCCGTCAATCTCGACCTCGACCACCGCGCAGCCCGGCATGGACGACAGCAGGATACGACGCAGGGCGTTCCCCAGCGTGTGGCCGAAGCCGCGCTCGAGCGGCTCGATTGTGACCCGGGCGCGGGTCCGGCTCTCGGGCTGGACCTTGACGACGCGGGGGCGCAAAAATTCGTTGACCGATGCCTGCATGGGCTTCGTGCCTCGCAAATTACTTTGAATAGAGCTCGACGACCAGGTTTTCGTTGATGTCGGGCAGGATTTCTTCGCGGTCGGGCAGCTGCTTGAGGACGCCGCTCATCTTGCTCTGGTCGACCTCGACCCACTCCGGGAACCCCGCCTCGCCGGCGAGCTGCAGAGCGTTCTGCACGCGCACCTGCTTCCGGGCCTTGTCGCGCACGGCGATTTCATCACCGGGGCTGACTTGGAAGGACGGGATGTTCACGACCCGCCCATTGACCATGATTCCCTTGTGGCTCACCAGCTGGCGCGCCTCGGCACGGGTGGACGCGAAGCCCATCCGGAAGGCGACGTTGTCCAGACGCCCCTCGAGGAACTGCAGCAGGTTCTCGCCGGTCGAGCCCTTCTTCTGGGCCGCCCGCTTGTAGTAGTTGTGGAACTGCCGCTCCAGTACCCCGTACATGCGCCGCAGCTTCTGCTTCTCGCGCAGCTGCAGACCGTAGTCGGAAACACGCGGCCGGCGCTGCGGGGCGCCGCCCGGGGGGACTTCGAGTTTGCACTTGGACTCGAGCGGTCGGACGCTGCTCTTGAGAAACAGGTCCGTGCCCTCCCGGCGGGAGAGCTTGCACTTCGGTCCCAGGTATCTAGCCATAGTATCGAGCCTCTGGAATCAGACGCGGCGCTTCTTGGGCGGCCGGCAGCCATTGTGGGGAATCGGGGTCACGTCCTCGATGTTCGTGACGCGGAACCCCACGGCGTTCAGTGAGCGGACGGCCGACTCGCGACCGGGCCCCGGGCCCTTGACCCGGACCTCGACGTTCTTCACGCCGTACTCGGCCGCGGCGTTTCCGGCCTTCTCCGCCGCCACCTGGGCGGCGAAAGGCGTGCTCTTGCGCGAGCCGCGGAAACCGCTGCCACCCGCCGTCGCCCACGACAGGGTGTTTCCCTGGCGGTCGGTGATGGTGATGATCGTGTTGTTGAAAGAGGCGTGGATGTGCGCGATGGCGTCCGCCACCTGCTTCTTGACCTTCTTTCTCACCCTCGGGGCTTGCTTCGCCATTCCTTACTTCCTCACCGGGCGGCGCGGACCCTTCCGCGTCCGGGCGTTGGTGCGCGTGCGCTGCCCGCGCAGGGGCAGGCCGCGGCGATGACGGATACCGCGGTAGCAACCGAGGTCCATCAGGCGCTTGATGTTCATCGAGGTCTCGCGGCGCAGATCGCCCTCGACCACGAAGCGGGCCACCTCGGCGCGCAGCTTGTCGACCTCCGGCTCCGTCAGGTCCTTCACCTTGGTGTCGGACGCGATGCCGGCAGAATCACAGATCTGCTTCGCGCGCGTGCCACCGATCCCATAGATATGGGTCAATGCAATCACGATGTGCTTGTTGGCTGGGATATTGATCCCGGCAATACGGGCCATTAACGCCGTCTCCTATCGCTCACGCGAAGCCGATCATTGTGCCTGATTCGGCTATCGCCTTCAATGTCTTTCAGCCCTGCCGCTGCTTGTGGCGCGGGTCCGAGCAGATCACCCGGATGACGCCGCCGCGGCGGATGATCTTGCAGTTCCTGCAGATCTTCTTGACCGATGCACGCACTTTCATTGCTCTCTCCTGGTTCCGTACCGGTCAGCGGATCTGGCCGGCACGCCCGTAGCCCTTGAGGTTGGCCTTCTTGAGCAGGCCGTCGTACTGGTGGCTCATCATGTGCGCCTGCAGCTGCGACATGAAGTCCATGCTGACCACCACGATGATCAGCAGGGAAGTGCCGCCGAAGTAGAACGGCACGTTCCAGTACATGATCATGAATTCCGGCAGCAGGCAGATGGCAGTGATGTACATCGCGCCCCAGAAGGTCAGGCGCGTCAGCACGCTGTCGATGTACTCAGCCGTCTGCTGCCCCGGCCGGATGCCCGGGATGAACGCGCCGGACCGCTTCAGGTTGTCCGCCGTCTCCCGCGAGTTGAACACCAGTGCGGTGTAGAAGAAGCAGAAGAAGATGATCAGGCCGGCATAGATCAGCGTGTAAACCGGCTGGCCGGGCGAAAGGCTCGAGGCCATGACCTGCAGCCAGCCCATGCTGTCGCTGGTGCCGAACCACTGGGCCACGGTGGCCGGAAAGAGGATCAGGCTGCTGGCGAAGATCGGCGGGATGACGCCGGCCATGTTGAGCTTGAACGGCAGGTGCGTGGTCTGCCCCTGGTACATGCGCCGCCCTTGCTGGCGCTTGGCATAGTTCACTGCGATGCGCCGCTGACCGCGCTCGACGAAGGCCACGAAAGCCGTCACCGCCAGCACCAGGAAGAACAGGATCAGGGCCAGCGCCGCCGGCATCTCGCCGTTGCGAACCAGCTCCAGCGTGCCGCCCAGGGCCGACGGCAGCCCGGCCACGATGCCGGCCAGGATGATCATGGAGATGCCGTTGCCGATGCCGCGCTCGGTGACCTGCTCGCCGAGCCACATCAGGAACATCGTGCCGGTCACCATGGTGACGCAGGCGATGAACACGAACTGCGGGCCCGGCGCCAGCACCACGCCCTGGTTCTGGAAGGCCACGGCGGCGCCGATCGACTGGAAAGTGGCCAGGCCGAGCGTGCCGTAGCGGGTGTACTGGGTGATCTTGCGCCGGCCGGACTCGCCCTCCTTCTTCAGGGCGGCGAGCGAGGGCACGACGACCGCCATCATCTGCATGATGATGGACGCGGAGATGTACGGCATGATGCCGAGGGCGAAGATGGACAGGCGCTCGAGCGCGCCGCCCGAGAACATGTTGAACACGCTCAGGATGGTGCCCTGCTGCTCCTGGAAGAACCGCGCCAGCGCCACCGGGTCGATGCCCGGCACCGGGATGAAGGTGCCGATGCGATAGACGACCAGGGCGCCCAGCAGGAAGAAGATCCGCTTGCGCAGGTCTCCCAGGCGGGCGGCCTGGCCAAGGGCCGCGGCCGGGTTCATGTTGGAGGGGGTCTTCGCCACGCTATTCCTCGATCTTGCCGCCCGCGGCCTCGATCGCCGCACGGGCGCCGGCGGTCGCGGCCAGGCCCTTCACGGTGACCGGCTTCTCGATCTTGCCGGACGCGATGATCTTGACGCGCTGCACCTGCTGGCCCACGAGGCCGGCAGCCTTCAGCGCCAGCAGGTCCACCTCGCCTTCCAGCTTGTTCAGCTCGGACAGGCGCAGCTCGCCGCCGAAGCGGGCCTTGCGCGAGGCAAAGCCGACCTTCGGCAGGCGGCGCTGCAGCGGCATCTGGCCGCCCTCGAACCCGACCTTGTGGTAGCCGCCGGAACGGGCGTGCTGGCCCTTCATGCCGCGGCCGCTGGTCTTGCCCTGGCCGGCGGCGTGACCGCGCCCCAGGCGCTTGCCCGTCTTGCGGCTGCCTGCGGCAGGCTTGATGTCGTTCAGACGCATCTCAGACTTCCTCTACCTGGAGCAGGTACGAGACCTTGTTGATCATGCCCCGGTTCTCCGGGGTGTCGGCCACGACCACGCTGTGGTGCATGCGACGCAGGCCGAGGCCCGCCACGCACGCCTTGTGCGTGGCGCTGCGGCCGTTGACGCTCTTCACCAGCGTGACGCGGACCTGGCGGGACTTTGCGGTGTTCTCGGCCATGCTGCTAACCCAGGATCTCTTCCACGGTCTTGCCGCGCTTGGCCGCAATCTGCTCGGGCGAGCGGATCCCGGTCAGGCCCTTGATGGTGGCCTGCACGACGTTGATGGGATTACGCGAGCCGTAGCTCTTGGCCAGGACGTTACGCACCCCGGCGCACTCGAACACGGCGCGCATGGCGCCGCCGGCGATGACGCCGGTACCGCCCGAGGCGGGCTGCATGTAGACCTTGGTGGCCCCGTGGTGGCCCTCGGTCGCATACTGCAGGGTGTCGTCCTTGAGCTGCACGCGACGCATGTTCTTGCGCGCCGCCTGCATCGCCTTCTGGATGGCCACCGGGACCTCGCGAGCCTTGCCGTAGCCGTAACCGACCCGGCCCGAGCCGTCCCCGACCACCGTCAGCGCGGTGAAACCGAACTGGCGGCCGCCCTTGACGACCTTGGCGACGCGGTTGACGGTGACGAGCTTCTCGATCAGGTCGTCGCCGGCGGAATTTCTATCTGGTGCTGCCATTGTTCAACTGTCCCCGGGCGTATGCCTAGAACTCGAGACCGTTCTCGCGGGCCGCATCCGCCAGGGCCTTG
>JASFEC010000005.1:0-21267 GCA_050125045.1 Gammaproteobacteria bacterium
GGGCGCCGGCGCCGGGCGCAGCGCCCTGGTGATCGGCGGCGCGGGGCGCATGGGACGCTGGTTCACGTCGTTCCTGGCTACCCAGGGCTGGGACGTCAGCGTGGCGGACCCCGCCGGCGAGGTGCCCGGCCTGCCGTGGCACGAGGACTGGCGCGAGCCGGCGCGGACGGCGGAGATGGTGATCGTCGCGGCGCCGCTGGCCGCCACCGCGGCCATCCTCGAGGAGCTTGTCGACCTCCAGCCGCGCGGCCTGGTGATGGAGATCGGTTCCATCAAGGCGCCGGTCGCCGCGGCCCTGGCGGCGCTGCGCGATGCCGGGATCAAGGTCGCGTCCATCCACCCGATGTTCGGCCCCGACGTCCGGCTGCTGGCCGGCCGGCATGTAATCCTCGTCGACCTCGGCGCTCCGGCCGCGCTGGCGGAAGCGCGGGCCCTGTTCGAGCAGACCTCGGCGGGCCTGGCCGAGATGAGCCTGGAGCAGCACGACCGGCTGGTGGCCTGGGTGCTCGGCTTGTCGCATGCCGCGAACATCGCCTTCTTCACCGCGCTGGCGGAGAGCGGGCGGCCGATCGACGAGCTGGCCGGCTTCGCCAGCACGACTTTCGGCGCCCAACTCAGCGTGGCCGCGCGCGTCGCCGCGGAAAATCCCGAGCTCTATTTCGAGATCCAGTCCCTCAATCCCCACGGCCATGAGCCGGTGGCGGCCCTGGCCGCAGCAGCCGCGCGCGTCGAGCAGGCCGTGGCCGCGGGCGATGCCGCTGGCTTCACAGCCCTCATGCGGACAGGCGCCCGCTATCTTGCCGGGGCCCGCGAGTGAAGCGAGCCGAGATGGTCGGCTCGCTGTACGATCTCGTCACCGGCGACGAGGACGCGCGGGTCTGCAAGGACATCCCGGACGCCGCCTGCAATGACCAGCCGGCCAACTTCTTCCTGCAGCTGGCCGCGAATGTCTGTTCCAAGATCGGGGACGAGCTGGCGAGCGCGAAGCTGGTGCTGCCGTGGCTGCTTGCCGCGGCCGGCGCGCCCGCCTTTTTCGTCGGCCTGCTGGTGCCCCTGCGCGAGTCCTTGTCGCTGCTGCCGCAGCTGTTCGTAGCAGCCGCGATCCGGGCGCGCGCGGTGCGCAAGTGGTTCTGGGTCGGCGGCAGCATCGTGCAGGGACTTTGCGTGGCCGCCATGGCGGCTGCAGCCATCGCGCTCGAGGGGTCGCAGGCCGGCTGGGCGGTGGTCGGGTTGCTGGTGGTGTTCAGCCTGGCACGCGGGGTGTGCTCGGTCGCCGCGAAGGACGTCATGGGCAAGACGGTCTCGAAGACCCGGCGCGGGACGCTGACCGGGTATGCCACCTCCGCCGCCGGCCTGGTCACGATCGCGGTCGGTGCCTGGCTGCAGTTCCGGGCCGGCGTGCCGGGCGCTGCCGACGGCGCGACCGGACTGCTGCTGCTCGCCGCCGGCCTCTGGCTGCTGGGCGCCGGTTTCTACGCCGGCCTGCGAGAGCAGCCGGGCGCCACGTCCGGCGGGGGCAACGCCGGCCGCCAGGCCTTGCAGAGCCTCTCCATCCTGGCCAGCGATGCGCCTTTCCGGCGTTTCGTCATCACCCGTGCGCTGCTCGTATCGACCGCCCTGCTGGTGCCGTTCTACGCGGCGCTTGCCCGGGAAGTGTCGGATGCCGGGATCGGGGGGCTGGGCGCGCTGCTGGTTGCCGCGGGCGTCGCGGCCACGGTGAGCTCCGGCTTCTGGGGCCGCATGTCGGACCGTTCCAGCCGCGACGTGCTGCGCCTGGCCGCCACCTTCGCCGGACTCCTGAGCCTCGGGCTCGCGGCCTGGCAGATGGCCGGGGCGCCGGGTCTGCCGCCCGAGATCGTGATTATCACCGCTTTTTTCCTGATCGGGATCGCCCACGCCGGCGTCCGCATCGGCCGCAAGACCTACCTGGTCGACATGGCGACTGCCGAGACGCGCGCCACCTACGTTGCGGTCAGCAACACGACTATCGGCGTCGTGTTGCTTGCAGGCGGCATTTTCGGCTTCGTCGCCAGTGCCATCGGCGTCGCCCCGACGATCGGCCTGCTCGGCCTGTTTTCCCTGGCGGGTGCCCTGGGCGCCGGCCGACTCGAAGAAGTGACGCGATAGGAGCGCGAGACCATGAGCACTGAGCACATCCTCATCGGCGGCGGCGCGGCGGGCCAGGTCATGCTCGACCCACGCTATGCGAACCGCCACGGCCTGATTGCCGGCGCCACCGGCACCGGGAAGACGGTCTCCCTCCAGGTGCTCGCGGAGTCCTTCTCGGCCCGCGGCGTGCCGGTGTTCCTGGCGGACGTGAAAGGCGACCTCGCCGGCTTGTCCCGGGCGGGAACGCCGCACCCGAAGATCGACGAGCGCGTGGCCACGATCGGCATGTCGCCGCCCAGGCTGGAGGCGTCGCCGGTGGTTTTCTGGGACGTGTTCGGCAAGGGGGGACACCACCTGCGCGCCACCGTCTCGGAGATGGGGCCCATGCTGCTGGCGCGGCTCCTCGAGTTGAACGAAACGCAGGAAGGCGTCCTGCACGTGGTGTTCCGCCTGGCGGACGAGGAAGGGTTGTTGCTCCTCGATATTCCCGACCTGCGGGCGCTGCTCAATCACGCCGCGGAGCACAACAAGGAAATCTCGGCGCGTTACGGCCGCATCACCCGCGCCTCCGTGGGCGCCATCCAGCGCCGCCTGCTGGCGCTGGAATCGCAGGGCGGCGACGCCTTCTTCGGCGAGCCCGCGCTGCGGCTCGAGGATCTCATGCGGACGGACCTCTCGGGCCGCGGGATCATCAGCGTCCTGGATTCGCGCGAGCTCTTTCACTCCCCGCGCGTCTACGCCACCTGCCTGCTGTGGCTGCTGGCGGAGCTGTTCGAGCAGCTGCCGGAGGTCGGCGACCCGCCGCTGCCGAAGCTGGTGTTCTTTTTCGACGAGGCTCACCTGCTGTTCGATCACGCCCCGCCGGCGCTGGTCGACAAGGTCGAGCAGGTCGTCCGCCTCGTGCGCTCCAAGGGCGTCGGCGTCTGGTTCGTGACGCAGAGCCCGCTCGATCTGCCCGACCCGGTGCTGGGCCAGCTCGGCAACCGCGTCCAGCACGCCCTGCGAGCGTTCACGCCCCGCGACCAGAAGGCGGTGCGCGCCGCGGCGGCCACCTTCCGGCAGAACCCGGCGCTGGACACCGAGACGGCGATCACGCAGCTGGGGGTGGGCGAGGCGCTGGTCTCCATGCTCGAGGCCAAAGGAGTGCCCGGCGTGGTGCAGCGCTGCCTGATACGGCCCCCAGGTTCCCGCATTGGCCCGATCAGCGACGAGGAGCGTGCTGCCGTGCGCGGCCGCAGCCCCGTGGGCGGCCTCTACGACCAGGCCGTCAACCGCGAGTCGGCCTACGAGATCCTCGCGGCGCGCGCGGAGCAGGCCGCGACCGAGGCGGCGAGGGAGGCAGCGGAGCGCGCGGCGGCGGCCGATGCTGCCCGGGCCGAGAAGGCGCGCCGGCCGCGCGGCAGCAGTCGCCAGGGCTATGTGGAAGCCGCCACCAAGAGCGCGGTCCGCAGCATGAGCACCCAGATCGGGCGCAGCCTTGGCCGGGCCCTGTTGCGGGGGCTGCTCGGCTCGCTCTCCAAGACCCGTTGAGGGACAGTCTCAGGCGGTCTGGCCGGCGTACTCGCCCGGGAGCACGCTCAGTACGACCCGCTCGCCCCACAGCGTGTTGAGCGGCTCGGCCAGCCGCCCCACGTCGCCGCTGGTCCAGAACTCGACGCCGCTCGCGCGGGCGAAGGTCGAGCCCAGGGAATTGGCCACGAGGCGGACCTGCCGGGCGACGGCGGCCCCGGTGTCGATCACGGTGATCCCGGGCCCGGCCACGGCCTCGATCATGGGCCGCAGGAACACGAAGTGGGTGCAGCCCAGCACCAGCGTGTCGACACCCGCGCGCAGCAGCGGCGCCGCGTACTGCTCGACCATCGCGCGCGTCCGCGGGCTGTCCAGCTCAGCCGCCTCCACCTGCTCGACGAGTCCCGGGCAGGCGCGCGTCAGCACCTCGATGCCGGCACCGAACTGGTCGAGCAGCGCCGCGAACCGGGCGCTCTGGAGGGTCCCCACGGTGGCCAGCACCCCGACCTTGCCGTTGCGGGTGGCGGCCGTGGCCGGCTTCACCGCCGGTTCCATGCCCACGACCGGGGTGCCGAGTGATTTCCGCAGCACCGGCACGGCCGCTGCCGTCGCCGTGTTGCAGGCCACGACAATGATGTCGGCCCCGTGCTCGGCGAGGAAGCGGGCGAGGGTGCGGGAGCGGCGCTGAATGAACTCCTCGCCGCGCGGACCGTAGGGTACCCAGGCCGAGTCGGCGACATAGTGCAGTGAGGCGTCGGGGAGTTCCTGCCTGATTGCCCGCAGCACGGACAGCCCGCCAAGACCCGAATCGAAGACACCGATACGCAAGGCGCGACTCCCGCTCAAATCATCAAAGTTACCCCGCGCGGGCACTCTGGACAAGTTTTCTCGACAAGCCGCCGGGAGTCTGCGGGCCGGCCGTCTCCGTGTCTATAATGGTCGAGTCAAACGGCCGTATGACTCTCGCGAGGGTCTGCGGCTCAGCCCATCGCCCCAGTCGCCTGCGGCGCGATCCTGCGGTCGCGTGCGTCGGCGCCCACCAGAACGGGACAGCGAGTCATGACCGACGCATACATTCTCGACCACGTGCGGACGCCACGCGGCCGCGGCAAGCCCAACGGCGCGCTTCACGGGATCACGCCGATCGAACTGCTCACCCAGGTGCTCAAGGCCCTGCGGGACCGCAACCAGCTGGACACTGCCCTGATCGAGGACGTGATTATCGGGTGCGTCGCGCCGGTCGGGGAGCAGGGGGCGGACATCGCCCGCGTGGCGGCGCTGAATGCCGGCTTTGACGAGGGGGTGCCGGGCAAGCAGATCAACCGCTTCTGCGCTTCGGGGCTCGAGGCCGTGAACACGGCGGCGGCGCTCGTGATGTCGGGCCAGGCGGACCTGGTGGTGGCGGGCGGCGTCGAGTCGATGTCCCGCGTCCCCATGGGTTCGGACGGCGGGGCCATGGCGACCGATCCCCAGGTGGCCTGGCACACTCATTTTGTGCCGCAGGGCATCAGCGCGGACCTGATCGCCACGCGCTACGGCTTCAGCCGCGAGGACTGCGACGCCTATGCGCTGGAGAGCCAGCGGCGGGCGGCGGAGGCGTGGCAGGAGGGCCGCTTCACCCAGTCGATCCTGCCCGTCCACGACCGTCTCGGCCAGGTCGTGCTGGACCACGACGAGCACATGCGGCCCGACACCACGCGCGAGGGCCTTGCGGGGCTGAAGGCCGCCTTCGAGATCCCGGGCCAGCAGGCGGGCTTCGACGCGGTGGCCATGCAGCGCTATCCCGATGTCGAGCGGATCAACCATGTGCACACGGGCGGCAATTCCAGCGGCATCGTGGACGGGGCCGCCGGCGTGCTGGTGGCGAGCAAGCAGATGGCGGAGCACCTCGGCCTCGCGACGCGCGCCCGGGTTCGCGCCTTCGCCTCGGTGGGCACTGAGCCGACGATCATGCTGACGGGCCCGGCCCCCTCGGCGCTCAAGGCGCTCGAGCGCGCCAAGATGAAGCGCAGCGACATCGATCTGTTCGAGCTCAACGAGGCTTTCGCCTCCGTGGTGCTGCGGTTCATGCAGCAGCTGGAAGTGCCGCACGAGCAGATCAACGTCAACGGCGGAGCGATCGCACTCGGCCATCCGCTCGGCGCCACGGGGGCGATGGTGATGGGCACGCTGCTGGACGAAATGGAGCGGCGCGACCTGGCGACCGGGCTGGTGAACCTCTGCGTGGGTGCCGGCATGGGCACCGCCACCATTCTCGAGCGCGAGTAAGGGGGAGCCGATCATGACTGAGACCATCAAGTATTCCGTGGACCAGGACGGCGTCGCCCTGCTGGTCATCGACATCCCCGGCCGGCCGATGAACGTGCTGACCCCGGAGTTCATGCAGGAGCTCGAGCAGACCGTCGGCGGCCTGGCGGCGGACGACAAGGTCAAGGGCGCCGTCATCACGTCCGGCAAGGACAGCTTCATCGCCGGGGCCGACCTCAAGGACCTGGTCGGCGTGTTCGAGCGGATGCAGGACCCGGCCGAAATCTACGGCTTCGCGCGCAGCTTCAGCCTGCTGTTCCGCAAGCTCGAGACCTGCGGCAAGCCGCTGGTCGCCGCGATCAACGGCACGGCACTCGGCGGCGGGCTCGAGCTCTGCCTGGCATGCCACCACCGGGTCGCCCTGAAGAATCCCAAGGCGAAGATCGGGCTGCCGGAAGTCCAGGTCGGCCTGCTCCCCGGCGCCGGCGGCACGCAGCGCCTGCCGCGCATGATCGGCAGCGAGAAGGCCCTGATGCTGATGGTCGAGGGCACGCATCTCGACCCGGTGAAGGCGCACGAGACCGGCTTCATCGAGCAGCTCGCGGACACGCCGGAGGAGATGATCGAGAGGGCGCGCGCCTGGATCCTGGAAAAGGGCGACGCCGTCCAGCCCTGGGACAAGAAGGGCTTCAAGTTCCCCGGCGGCCCCGGCGCGAGCCGGCCGGGCACGGCGCAGACCTTCATGGTGGGCACTGCGCTGGTGGCCCAGAAGACGCAGCGCAACTATCCCGCCCCGCTCGCCATTCTCTCCTGCGTCTACGAGGGCAGCATCGTCTCGATCGACAAGGGCCTGGAGATCGAGTCCCAGTACTTCACCGAGCTCCTGACGGGGCCGGTGGCGCGCAACATGATCCGCACCCTGTTCCTCGACAAGGGCGCCGCCGACAAGCTGGTGCGCCGACCCCAGGGCGTCGACAAGGTGCCGGTGAAGAAGCTCGGGATCCTCGGCGCCGGCATGATGGGAGCGGGCATCGCGTACGTCTCGGCGTTCGCAGGCATGGAGGTGGTGCTGCTGGACACGGACCTGGCGAATGCCGAAAAGGGCAAGAGCTATTCCAAGGGCCTGCTGGAGAAGCGCGTCGGGCGCGGCCGCATGAAGCCGGAACAGGCCGAGCAGGTGCTCGGCCGGATCAAGCCCACCACCGATTACGCGGACCTCGAGGGCTGTGACCTGGTGATCGAGGCCGTGTTCGAGGATCGCGAGATCAAGCGCAAGGTGACCGAGGCCACCGAGGCCGTGATTCCCGAGAGCGCTACGTTTGCCTCCAATACCTCGACGCTGCCGATCACCGGCTTGGCCGAGGCGTCGAAGCGGCCCGCGCAGTTCATCGGCATCCACTTCTTCTCGCCCGTGGACAAGATGCCCCTGGTAGAGATCATCGTCGGGGAGAAGACCGGCGACGTGGCCGTCGCGCGGGCGCTGGACTACGTGCAGCAGATCCGCAAGACGCCCATCGTGGTCAACGACAGCCGCGGCTTCTACACCAGCCGGGTGTTCAGCACCTACGTCAAGGAAGGACTCGCGATGCTGGCCGAGGGCGTCAAGCCGGCGCTGATCGAGAATGCCGCCAAGATGGCCGGCATGCCGGTGGGTCCGCTGGCGGTCTCCGACGAAGTCACGCTGGACCTCCAGTACAAGATCATGAAGCAGACCCGCAAGGACCTGGGCGAGGACTATCGCGAACACCCGGCGGACGCCGTGATCGTCAAGTTCCACGACGAGCTCAAGCGGCTCGGCAAGCGCTATGGCGCCGGCTTCTACGAGTACCCCGAGGGCGGCAAGAAGCACCTTTGGCCGGGCCTGGCCGAAGTGTATCCCGCCGCGGCGGAGCAGCCCGACGTGGAAGAGGTCAAGCGGCGCTTGCTCTGCATCCAGTCGCTGGAGACCGCACGTTGCCTGGAGGAGGGCGTGGTCACCGAGCCCGCCGATGCCGACGTGGGCTCGATCTTCGGCTGGGGTTTCCCGCCGTGGACGGGGGGTACCGCCAGCTACATCGATACCGTTGGCATGGCGGAGTTCCTCTCGACCTGCGACCGGATGGCGGACGAAGTCGGCGAGCACTATCGCCCCTCCGAGTGGCTGCGCAGCCGCGAGCGGATGCGCTGATGGCCGGGGAGATCGAGAGCGGCGGGACCGTGCGTTACGAGCGTCACGACCGGGTCGCGGTCGTGACGCTCAACCGCCCCGAAGTGCTCAACGCCTTTAACCGCCAGCTGGCACACGACCTGCGTGACGCCATGATCCGTGCTGCCGGGGACGGGGACGTCCGGGCGGTGGTGCTGCGGGGCGCGGAGGGACGGTTCAGCGCCGGCGCCGACCTGAAGCAGGGCTTCCCGAGCGACCGGCGCGTCGAGGACCTGCTCAACGTCGATTTCCGGCCTGTGCTGGACATGATCGCCGGGATGGAGAAGCCGGTCGTCGCGGCGGTCGCCGGACCGGCGGCCGGGATCGGCCTGTCCTTCGCGCTGGCCTGCGACCTGGTCATGATGTCCGAGGACGCCTACCTGCTGTCGCCCTTCGCGGCGATCGGACTGATTCCCGACGGCGGCGCGACCTGGCTGCTGGCGCGGACGCTCGGTTACCACCGGGCCTACCAGCTCTGTGTGGAGAGCGAGCGGGTGCCCGCGGCGCGCTGCCTCGAGCTGGGGCTGGCCAACCGCGTGGTGCCTGCTGACGCGCTGGACGCGGAAAGCCTGGCGTGGGCGGAAAGCCTCGCCGAGCGCTCGCCGCTGGCGCTGGCGCGCACCAAGCTGGCGATGCGAGCGGCCATGACCAGCAGTTTCAGCGAGACGGTGGCCTACGAGGCCCACCTGCAGAACGCGTGTGTCGAGAGCGAGGACGCGCAGGAAGGCGTGGCCGCCTTTCTCGGAAAGCGCAAGGCGGAGTTCAAGGGGAAGTAGACATGCATCGGAATATCTTCGAGGAAGAACACGATATCTTTCGGGACTCGGTGACGAAGTTTCTGCAGGCCGAGGTGCAGCCGCACCTGGAGGGATGGCTCGAGGCCGGCATCATCGACCGGGAGCTGTTCCGGAAGGCCGGGGACCAGGGATACTGCCTGATGTGGGCCGACGAGGCGTACGGCGGCATGGGCGTGCACGACTTCCGCTTCGAGCAGATTCTCATCGAGGAGAATGCGATCCATGGCGACGCCGGCTTCGGCCTGACCCTGCACAGCCGGCTGTGCGCGCCCTACATCGGCCAGCTCGGCAGCGAGGAGCAGAAGCAGCGCTTCCTGCCCGGTTGCATCAGCGGCGAGACGATCCTGGGCATCGCCATGACGGAGCCCGGTGCCGGCAGCGACGTGGCGGGCATTCGCACGGCGGCCGTGGAGCAGGACGACCACTGGGTGCTGAACGGCTCCAAGATCTACATCTCCAACGGGATCAACGGAGACCTGTTCATCGTCGCGGCGCGCACCGTGCCGGACCATCCACACGGCATCGGGCTGTTCCTGGTCGAGCGCGGCATGGAGGGCTTCTCGCGCGGCCGCAATCTCAAGAAGCTTGGGCTCAAGGCCCAGGACACCGCGGAGCTGTTCTTCGACAACGTCAGGGTGCCGAAGGCGAACGTGCTGGGTGATCCGCGCAAGGGCTTCTACTACCTGATGCAGTTCCTGGCAGAGGAGCGGCTGATCGTGGCCTGTGGCTGCGTGGCCGCGGCCGAGGCAGCGCTGGCGGTCACCATGGACTACGTGAAGGAGCGCCGCGCTTTCGGCCACGCCATCGCCGAGTTCCAGAACACCCGCTTCAAGCTGGCCGAGATGCGCACGAAGATCGATGCGGCGCAGGCCTTCGTCGACCGCTGCGTGATGGACCACAACGAAGGCAAGCTGACGGCTGAGGTCGCGGCCGAGGCGAAGCTCTTCGCCAGCGAGCTGGAAGGCTGGGTCACGGACGAGTGCCTGCAGCTGCACGGTGGCGCCGGCTACATGGACGAGTACCGCATTTCCCAGCTCTACGCCAACGCCCGCGTGTCGCGCATCTATGCCGGCAGCAGCGAGATCATGAAAGAAATCGTCGCCCGCTCCATGGGCCTGGATCCCCGTCGTGGCTCTGCCTGAGTCCTTCCGCGGCCGCCTTAGCGTGCCGGCGGTCGCGGCGCCGATGTTCCTGGTGTCCGGCCCCGGGCTGATCATCGAGGCCTGCAAGAGCGGCGTGCCGGCGGCGTTCCCGGCGCTCAACCGGCGCAGCACGGCGGAGTTCGTCGAATGGCTCGACGAGGTCGGCGGGGCGCTGGACGAGCGCCATGCGCCGTGGGGCGTCAACCTGATCGTCCATCGCTCCAACCCGCGCCTGGAACAGGATCTCGCAGCCTGCGTCGAGCACCAGGTGCCGTTCATCGTCACCTCCCTGGGGGCCGTGCCCGACCTGGTGCAGGCGGTGCACGGCTACGGCGGCGTGGTGTTCCACGACGTGATCAGCATCCGCCACGCCCACAAGGCGGCCGAGGCCGGCGTGGACGGCCTGATCGCCGTCTGCGCGGGCGCCGGAGGTCATTCCGGCGCCACCAGCCCCTTCGCCCTGGTCAGCGAGATCCGGCAGTTCTTCGACGGCACGCTGCTGCTGGCGGGCGCTATCAACGAGGGCCACCAGGTGGCGGCCGCGCTGGTGATGGGCGCCGACCTCGCATGGATGGGCAGCCGCTTCATCGCTACCCGCGAGAGCCTGGCGCCGGAGGATTACAAGCAGATGATGCTGCGGGCCTCCGCCAAGGACATCGTCTACACGGACGCGGTGTCGGGCGTGCCCGCCAACTTCCTGCGCGAAAGCCTGGAGGCCAACGACTTCGACGTGGCCGAGCTGCTCAAGCGGGGCCTCGGCAGCGGCCGGCTCAAGGACCTCGGCGACGAGGCCAAGGCCTGGAAGACGATCTGGTCGGCCGGCCAGGGCGTGGGCGGGGTGGAAGACGTGCCATCCACCGCCGGGCTTTGCGTGCGCCTGAAGACCGAGTTCGACGCGGCCTGCGCCGCCGGAGTGCCCTGGCCGGAGCGCGGCTGATGGCAGGACCGCTGGCCGGCCTGAAGATCATCGAGGTCGCCGGGCTCGGCGCTGCGCCCTTCTGCGGGATGATGCTGGCGGACATGGGCGCGGAGGTCACCCGCGTCGAGCGGATGCCGCCGCCGCCCCGCCTCCCGGATCCCCTGGCGCGCAGCCGGCGTTCAGTCGCCCTGGACCTCAAGCAGCCTGAAGGCCGCGCCGCCCTGCTACGCCTGGTGGAGGACGCTGATGCGCTGTTCGAGGGCTTCCGCCCCGGGGTGGCCGAGCGCCTGGGCTTTGGCCCTGAGACCTGCCTGGAGCGCAACCCGCGGCTGGTCTACGGCCGCATGACCGGCTGGGGCCAGGACGGCCCGCTCGCGCCGCGCGCCGGCCACGACCTGAACTACATCGCCCTGTCCGGCGCCCTGCACAGCATCGGCGTCAAGGGCGGCAAGCCGGTGCCGCCGCTCAACCTGGTGGGTGACTTCGGCGGCGGCGGCCTGTTGCTCGCTTTCGGCATAGTCTGCGCGCTGCTGGAGCGGGAGCGCTCCGGCCGGGGCCAGGTCGTCGATGCCGCGATGCTCGACGGAGCGATCGCCATGATGGCCATGTTCTCGGGTTTCCAGGCCATGGGCCTGTTCGGCGACGCGACCGGCTCCAATGTGCTGGGGGGCGCCGCACACTTCTACGACACTTACGAGACCGCCGACGGCCGCTTCGTCGCCGTGGCGGCCCTCGAGCCCGAGTTCTATGCCGAGTTCCTCGACAAGTTGGGCGTGGACCGCGAGCGTTTCCTGCCCCATGGCTTCCGCATGGGCCGCATGGACACCTCGAGTTGGGAGCCGCTCAAGGTGGAGCTGGCGCGGGTATTCAGGACCCGCACGCGCGACGAGTGGGCCGGGTTGTTCGCGGACAGTGATGCTTGTGTTTCGCCCGTGCTCGGGCTGTCCGAGGCGCCGGGGCACCCGCACAACGCCGCACGGCAGAACTTCATCGAGGTCGGGGGCGTGGTGCAGAGTGCGCCGGCGCCCCGCTTCAGTCGCAGCCGGGCGGCTCGGCCGGCGCCGCCTGCCCGGCCCGGCGCCGACACCCGGGCCGTGCTCGGGGCGGCAGGTTACGACGAGCCGGCGCTGGCCGCGCTGGCCCAAGCGGGCGTGATTCCGCCCACGGAGGACGAGGCATGAGTGAAGCACGCGTGAACATCGAGCGCCGCGGGCACGTGGCCGTAGTCAGCCTGGCCCGGCCGGACAAGCGCAACGCGCTCGACATCGCCATGTTCGAGGCGCTGGACGAGGCTGCGGGCAGCCTGGCGACGGATCCAGAGCTCCGGGCCGTGGTTCTGACGGGCGAAGGCAGGAGCTTCTGTGCCGGGCTGGACCTGGCGGCTTTTGCCAGTGGGGCCAGCGAGATGCGCAAGCTGCTGGACCGGCCTGACGGCGAGGTGGCGAACCTGGCCCAGCGGGTTGGGTGGAACTGGCGGCAGTGCCCGGTGCCGGTCATCGCTGCGCTGCACGGCGAAGTTTTCGGCGGCGGCCTGCAGGTTGCACTGGGCGCGGACCTGCGCTTCGCGCGCCCGGATGCGCGCCTGTCGGTAATGGAGGTCCGCTGGGGGCTGATCCCGGACATGGCTGGCAGCCAGACACTGCGGAACCTGGTGCGACGGGACGTTGCGCTGGAGCTCGCATGGACCGGCCGGGTCGTCGGGGGCGAGGAGGCCCTGGCGCTCGGCCTCGTCACGCGCCTGGCGGAGGACCCGCTGGCGGAGGCCGTGGCGCTGGCCGAGACCATCGCCGGCCATTCCCCTGACGCGGTGCGCGGCGTCAAGCGCCTCTTCAACGAGGCCTGGCATTCGGGTGAGGAGGCTGCCTTGCGCCTGGAGGAGGCGCTGCAGCTCCAGATCATCGGTCGGCCCAACCAGATGGAGGCCGTGCGGGCCGGGATGGCGGGAGAGGCCCCGCGCTTCGGGCCGGCGCGCGACCTGGCATGACCGTGACCGACGCTCCGCTCCAGCCGAGCCGGACCCGCGATGACCGCGGGGGCAAGCGGATCGCGCTGGTGCTGGGCAGCGGCGGCGCGCGCGGGCTGGCGCACATTGGGGTGATCCAGCGCCTCGAGGAGCTCGGTCACAAGGTCGTGTACATCTCTGGTTGCTCCATGGGGGCACTGGTCGGCGGCATCTACGCCGCGGGGCAGCTGCCGGCCTATGCCGAGTGGGCGCGCAAGCTGGAGAAACGCGACATGTTCAGCCTGCTCGACCTTGCCTTCGGCTGGAAAGGCCTGTTCAAGGGCGATCGCCTGATGGGGGTCCTCAAGGAGCTGGTCGGCGATCACGTCATCGAGGATTTGCCCATCGGCTTCACGGCAGTGGCCACCGACCTCGCTGAACAGCGCGAGGTCTGGCTCAATCGCGGCTCGCTGTTCGATGCCATCCGGGCGTCCATTGCCATCCCCACCGTGTTCACGCCGCATCCTTACCTGGGCCGCGTGCTGGTCGACGGCGGACTGCTGAACCCGATACCCATCGCGCCCGCGCTCAACCAGGACGCCGACATGATCGTCGCGGTCAACCTGAACGCCCACTCGCGACGCTCGCGACAGCGGGTGGCCGAGCTGATGCAGGGTGAGGATGGCCCGGGCGGCGGTGAGGCGGAGGGGTCAAAGGACCCCGCGGCGGACGGGCCGGAGATCCCGAGCATCCTGGACGTGGTCACGACTTCGCTGGACGTGATGCAGAACTCCATCGCCCGGATGAAGCTGGCGTCCTACACGCCGGATCTGGTGATCGACATCCCGCGCGACGCCTGCCTGTTCTACGAGTTCTATCGCGCGAAGGAGATGATTGCGCTCGGCTACGAGCGCGCCCGAGAGGGGATGGACCGCCAGTCTGGGTAAGGCTCAGCCCTTGGCCTGGTTGGCGACGGCTTCGGCCGCGCGCCGGGCGGCCTCGGGATCGCCCAGGTAACGGCTGCCGACGGCCTTGAGCTCGTCGTCCAGCTCGTAGAGCAGCGGGATGCCAGTCGGGATGTTGAGCTTGAGGACTTCCTCCTCGTCGAGCCCGTCCAGCATCTTCACGAGCGCCCGCAGGCTGTTGCCGTGGGCGGCGATGATGACCTGCCGGCCGGCGAGAATCTCCGGGACGATCTTCGCCTCCCAGTAAGGCCGCACCCGGGCCAGGGTGTCCTTGAGGGATTCCGCCACCGGCAGCCGGGCGGGATCGACGCCCGCATAGCGGGGATCGAGACGCGGGTGACCCGGGTCGTTTTCGGGCATGGGAGGCGGCGGCACGTCGTAGCTACGGCGCCAGATAAGCACCTGCTCCTCGCCGTGGCGCCGCACCGTCTCGGCCTTGTCGAGACCCTGCAGCGCGCCGTAGTGGCGCTCGTTGAGCTCCCAGGCGCGCACGACCGGCACCCACATGCGATCCGTCTCGTCCATCACGATCCACAGGGTACGGATCGCGCGTTTAAGCGTGGAGGTGAAGGCGAGGTCGAACTCGAAACCCGCTTCCTTGATCAGCCTGGCCGCCTCGCGCGCTTCGGCCCGGCCCTGGTCGGTCAGGTCGACGTCTACCCAGCCCGTGAACAGGTTCTTCAGGTTCCACTCGCTCTGGCCGTGGCGCAGGAGGATTAACTTGTGTCCCATCTCTCAGGCTCCCGATGGATGATGGTTGAGCCGCGCCTCAGCCGGCCGCGCTCACCAGGTAATTGCCGCGATTCTCGTCGAACTCCAGCCGGATCAGCCCGCGTGACTCCGCGTCCTTGAGCAGGTCCGAGAAGCTCTTGTACCCGTAGTAGCTCTCGCTGAACCCGGGGTGCACCCGCTTGATGGTCTGCTTCACCATCGAGCCCCACAGCTGGTCGTAATCGGTGTCCAGCGAATCGACGATTTCCACGAGCCGGTCCATGGCCTCCGCTTTCTTGTCCGGCTTTTCGGTCTTGGTGCGGGTGCGCTTGGGCTTGGCGGCCGCGCGGGCCAGGTCGTCGTAATAGATGAACTCGTCGCAGCCGTGGATCAGGAGGTCCGAGGTGGAGCTCTTCACGCCACAGCCGATGACGCGCTTGTTGTTCTCTTTCAGCTTGGACACCAGCGGCGAGAAATCGCTGTCGCCCGACAGCAGGGCGAAGATGTCGATGTGCTGCTTGGCGTAGCAGAGGTCGAGCGCGTCCACCACCATGTGGATGTCGGCGCTGTTCTTGCCGCTATGACGGCTCTGCGGGATGTCGACCATCTCGATGCCGTTAGCATGGAACTCCCGCGTGTACTCGCGGTAGCCGCTCCAGTCGCAATAGGCGCGCTTGAACACCAGGCGGCCCTTCTCGAGCAGGCGCTTGATCACGAGCTCGATCCTGAACTTGTTGTCGCCCTTCATGTCCCGCACGCCGAGCGCGAGATTCTCGAAGTCGATGAAGACCGCGATCAGCGGTTCGGTAGCCATGGATTGGTTCCTCCGGGGGGCCGGCGCGGGCTCAGTCCTGCACCAGGCGCCGTATTTCCTGCAGCGCAACAGAGAGGGTAGCAAAATCCAGCTGCGCTGCGTCATGCATCTCCGCCAGCATCTGGCGGAAATGATCCACCCGCTCGGCCGAGCCAGCCAGCCAGGCGTCAATCGCGCCGGCCGCATCCTGCTTCGAATCGCCGCAACGGATGATATTGGCGCACAGGGCCCGGTGCAGCGAGAACAGGTTGTCGCGCAGGCTGCCGCGTGCCTTGGCCTGCCACATGCCCTCGGGATGCAGGTTGTCGACCTGGTCGGCGATCCAGTCGAGTCGGAGCGTCTCGCCGACCCGACAGTAGACGTCGGCCGCGTGCCGCACGCCAACCCGGCAGTTCTCGGCCAGGCCGATGATGTCCAGCGCGGTGTGCAGCGGCGCCAGGGCGGCGACCCTGCGCGCCAGGCTCGCCGGCAGGCCGGTCTCGGTATACAGCTGTACGGCGCCCTCGTAGCGCTCCAGCCGCGAGCCCTGCAGGACTTCGGGCAGGCACTCGGCCAGTTCCCGGATACCGGGGTTAAGGCGGGCCACTGCCGCCGCGATGTCCGGCAGTTCCTGGCGGCGATCCAGCAGCCAGCGCGTGGCCTGCTTGAGCAGGGCCTGGGTAGACCGCAGCATGGCGTACTGCGCGGCGGCGGCGACCTGGTTGTCGAGGGCCTCGATGGCCTCCCAGGTGTCGCGAATCTCGAAGACCTCCCGCGCGATGGTGAAGGCCCTGGCCACCGCCGCCACGTCCGCCCCGGTCTCGTCCCGCATGCGGAAGGCGAACACTGATCCCATGCGGTTTACCAGGCTGTTGGTGATCATGGTGGCGATGATCTCGCGGGCCAGGGGATGCTCGCGCAGGTAGCTGGCGTAGCGCTTCTGCAGCGGAGCGGGGAAGTAGCGTCCGAGCTCCCTGGACAGGTACTCGTCCTCGGGGACGTTCGACTGCACCATCTCCGCATAGAGCGCCATCTTGGCGTAGCTCATCACCACCGCCAGCTCCGGCCGCGTCAGCCCCCTGCCGGCCTTGCGCCGCAGCTCGATGCCTTCCTCGTCGGGCAGGAACTCAAGGGCCCGGTTGAGACCCGCGCGCTTCTCCAGCTGGCGGATGAACCAGTCGTGCTCGCTCAGTCGCTCGATAACCGATGACTCGGCGATGGAGATGGCCTGCGTCTGCAGGTAATTGTTCCGCAACACCAGCGCCGCGACCTCGTCGGTCATGCCCGCCAGCAGCTTCGCCCGGCGCGCGGGCGTCAGGGCCCGGTGGCGGTTGGCGACGCTGATGAGGATCTTGATGTTGACCTCGTGGTCCGAGCAATCGACGCCGCCCGAGTTGTCGATGAAGTCGGTGTTGATGCGCCCGCCCTGCTGCGCGTATTCCACGCGGCCAAGCTGGGTGAAACCGAGATTGCCGCCCTCGCCGACGACGCGGCAGCGGAGCTCGCCGCCGTTGATGCGCACCGCGTCATTGGCGCGATCGCCCGCCGCCGCGTGGGACTCTGAGGCCGCCTTGACGTAGGTGCCGATGCCGCCATTCCACAACAGGTCGACCCGCAGCCGCAGGATGGCCTTGATAAGCTCGTCCGGCGTGACGCCGGCGGACTCCAGGTCGAGCAGGGCGCGGGCCTCCGGGCCCAGCCGGATGAGTTTCTCGCTGCGCGACCAGACGCCGCCGCCGCTGGAGATGCGCTCGGGATCGTAGTCCGTCCAGCTCGAGCGCGGGAGCGCGAACAGGCGCTCTCGCTCCGCGTAGGCAGTCTCCGGATCGGGATCCGGGTCGAGAAAGATGTGCTGGTGGTTGAAGGCGGCCACCAGGCGCACGGTCCGAGACAACAGCATCCCGTTGCCGAACACGTCACCGCTCATATCACCGATGCCGGCGGCGGTGAAGGAGTCCCGCTGTGTGTCGATGCCGAGTTCACGGAAATGGCGCCTGACGGCTTCCCAGGCGCCGCGCGCCGTGATGCCCATCTTCTTGTGGTCATAGCCCATCGAGCCGCCCGAGGCGAAGGCGTCCCCGAGCCAGAACTCGTGCTCCTTCGCCACGTCGTTGGCAAGGTCGGAGAAGGTCGCCGTGCCTTTGTCGGCGGCCACAACCAGGTAGCTGTCGTCGCCGTCGTGACGCACCACGTCCCGCGGGGGAATCACCACGCCGTCGGCGAGGTTGTCCGTGAGATCCAGCAGCCCGTTGATGAAAGTCTTGTAGCAGCTCACGACCTCGCCCATCACGGCGTCGCGATCCCCGGCCGGAAGCCGCTTCGGCACGAAGCCGCCCTTCGCGCCGACCGGTACGATCAGCACGTTCTTCACCGCCTGCGCCTTCATCAGGCCTAGAATCTCGGTGCGGAAATCCTCGCGACGGTCGGACCAGCGCAGGCCGCCCCGGGCGACCAGCCCGCCGCGCAGGTGGACGCCCTCGACCCGCGGCGAGTAGACGAAGATCTCGAACATCGGCCGCGGCAGCGGCAGGTCGGGGATTCCGCCCGGGTCGAACTTGAGCGCGAGGTAGCGCTTCGGCCGCCCGCGCTCGTCGCACTGGAAATAGTTGGTGCGCAACGTGGTCACGATCAGCGCGCGGAAGGCGTTGAGCATGCGATCCGCGTCCAGGCTGGAGACCTCGTCCAGCGCATGGGCGATGGCCTGGTTCATGGTCAGGGCGATCCGCTCGCGGCGCTTCTCGGGCAGCTCGGGGTTGCTGCGGCCCTCGAAGAGCTCGACCAGCATCTGCGCGATGAGCGCATGGTCGGAAAGGACCTGCTCCATGTAAGCCTGGGAATAGGGCAGGCCGGTCTGGAGCAGGTAGCGGCAGAGGGCGCGGAGCAGGGCCGCCTGGCGCCAGCTGAGGCCGGCTTTCAGGATCAGCCGATTGAAACCGTCGTTCTCGACCCGCTGGAGCCAGATCTGCTCGAAGGCTTCCTGGAAGAGGTCCTTGATCTTGCCGGGGCTGATGGCCTGGCCATCCGCCATGCGCATCTCGAAGTCCTGGATCCACACGGCCGGCAGGTCGCCCACGCCGCGCACGCGGTAGGGCCGCTCGCTGATTACCTTCAGGCCCATGTTCTCCAGCATGGGCAGAACTTCCGACAGCGGCAGCGGCTCGCCGGCCCGGAACAGCTTGAAGCGGACGCGGTCCTCGGCGAAACCCTCCGGCCGGTACAGGCTCATGCGCAGCCGCCGCGGCTCGCCCTTGATCATCTGCAGCCGCTCGATGTCGAAGGTCGCCTCCAGCGGCCGGACGTCCTCGAGATAAGCGGCCGGGAAGACCTCGGCATACTCCTGCAGCAGCGCCAGGCCTTCCTCCTCACCGAAGCGCTCGACGAGCGCGTCGCGCAGCAGGTCGCTCCACGTCCGCACGGCCTCGGCGACGCGGCGCTCGACGGCACCGACATTGACTCGTTGCACGGCGCCCTGCGGAGTCCGCACGATGAAATGCACGCGGGCCAGCTTCGACTCCGACATCTCCACCGAGGACTCGACGCCGACGCCGTTGAAGGTCTCGAGCAGGATGTCCTGGATGCGCTCGCGGACCTGCGTGTTGTAGCGGTCGCGCGGCACGAACACCAGGCACGAGAAGAAGCGGCGGAAGGCGTCGCGGCGGACGAACAGCCTGGTGCGCTGGCGCTCCTGGAGCGAGTAGATGCCCGTGCTGATCCGGATCAGGTCGTCCAGCGAGCTCTGGAACAGTTCGTCGCGGGGATAGTTGTCGAGAATATGCACCAGCGCCTTGCCGCCGTGGCTGTCGGGCCGCAATCCCGACGCGGCGATGACCCGGCGGAGCTTGTCGCGCAGCAGCGGAATCTCGCGCGGATTCCGGCTGTAGGCCGCCGACGTCCAGAGGCCGAGGAAGCGTCGCTCCCCGATCACCTGGCCGCCGGCGTCGAAACGCTTCACGCCGACGTAGTCCAGGTAGCTGTCGCGATGCACGGTCGCCCGCGAGTTGGCCTTGGTGATGACGAGCAGGTCTCGAGAACGTGCCTGGCGCCGGATTTCACGGCCCACCAGCGGCGTGCCGTCGCCCGAGTCGCGCGGCGGCGGGCGGCGCAGTATGCCCAGCCCGGTGCCCTTGAGCCGGCGCAGCTGGTCGGCATCCTCGCCGTGCTCCAGCTTGTACTCGCGGTAGCCGAGGAAGGTGAAGTGGTCATCGGCCATCCACTCGAGGAGTTCGCGGCTTTCGCGCACCACGTCATCGTCCAGCGGGGGCGGCGCGGACTCCAGCTCGGCGCAGACCTCGCGTGCCTTCGCCCGCATCGCGGCCCAGTCCTCGCAGGCGGCGCGCACATCGCCCAGGATCCGCTCCAGTTCGGCCGTGAGGGCCTCCAGCACCTCGGGCGTGGTGACCCGGTCGATCTCCAGGTGCATGAAAGACTCGAGCCGCGCACCGGGTCCGGCATGGTCCGGTGGCGGCACGTCGAGCAGGCGGCCCCTGCGGTCGCGGTGGACAGGCAGGATCGGATGGACGGTCAGGTGGATGTAATTGCCGTGACGGTTCAGGGCCAGGCTCGTGGAATCGACCAGGAACGGCATGTCGTCGGTTACGACCTGGACGCTCGTATGGTCGGAACTCCAGCCGTCCCTCTTCGCCTCGGGGTTGCAGACTTGGATGCGGGGCGCGCCCGAACCACGCTGGCGCGCGAGCCGCAGGTGAGACAGGGCGGCGCCCGCGAGATCCGCGACCGTGCGGTTCTTCAGGTCGTCCAGGGCGGTATTGCGATAGTACTGCCGAATGAAGCCGTCGAGATCCAGGTCGAATTCGCCGCCGGCCGCCGCGACGGCCGCCTCCGCCACATTGGCGAGCAAGCGGTCACGGGCGTCGGCAGTGCGCGGGTGCATTCAGTCGATCCGTCAGTCGTGGCGTTGCAGGTCCTTGATGACAGCGGCGAGGAAGCGGCAGGCCTCCCCGCCGGTGACGCAACGGTGGTCGAAGGTCAGTGACAGGGGCACGCGCCGGTGCGTCTCGATCCCGCCCATGACCGGCACCACGTCGTGCCGGAGCCCGCCGGCGCCGAGGATGGCGACGGTCGGCGGCACGATCACGGGCGTCGCGTAGCGGCCCGCCATCATGCCGAAGTTCGACAGGGTGAAGGTGAAGTCGCGCATGTCCTCCGGCTTGACGCGGCGCTCGCGCGTGGCCTGCTTGAGAGCGTCGAGGTCGTCCCGCAGCTCGCGCGCGGACTTGCGGCCGACGTCACGGATCACGGGCACGATCAGGCCGTCCGGTGTGTCGACCGCGATGGCCACGTCGACGCGCTCCTCCAGCTGGCGGCTCATGCTGTCGCCGTCGAAGAAGCCGTTCAGTGCCGGCTCGGCTTCGCAGCCGGCCGCGATGGCCCGCAGGAGGCGCGCCGTGATGTCCTGGCCCGGGACCCAGTAATGAATGTCGGCGTCGTCGAAGAGCGTGCACTGCGCGACGTGGTCGCGCGAGGCGCTCATGCTCTGCGCCATGGCGCGGCGCGGACCCCGGAGCGGCTCCGGCGTGCCCGGCGGCAGTTTCACGCGCGGTGCCTGGCGCGCGCCCGCGCCGGATCCCCCGCCCGCCGCGGCCCGCACATCGTCGGCCACGATCCGGTCGTGCCGGCCGGTCGGCCGGCAGTCTTCGAGGTCGACACCCAGCTGCCTGGCAAGCGCGCGGACCGCCGGCGCGGCCTTGATCCGCCCGGCCTTGCGCCGCCTGCTGCGGCCGGCAATGTCGGCATCCTGCAGCAACTCGTCGCTGCTCATCATCTTGCCGACGACCGTGCCCGAATCCTCCCGTCCGCCGGCTTGCTCCTCCGCGGCATCCTCGACCGAAGCGGGCTGGGGCGGCGCTTCTTCCGCGGCGCCGGCCGCGTCGCCGTCGGTATCGATATCCACGAGCGGCGAGTGGGTCGGCAGGATGGTTCCGTCGGGG
>JASFEC010000006.1:0-20803 GCA_050125045.1 Gammaproteobacteria bacterium
AAGGGCGGCAGCCGCAGCTACATCGGCCCGCTCACGGCGCCCTTCGCCGACGGCATCCGCCTCGGCACGCCCGTGCGCCGGGTGGTGCGGGACGAGAGCGGCGTGGACCTGGTGCTGGACGGCGGCCAGCGCGAGCGCTTCGACGCCGTGGTCTTCGCCTGCCACAGCGACCAGGCGCTGGCCCTGATCGACCAGCCGACCGCCGCCGAGCGCGAGGTGCTCGGGGCGATTCCCTACCAGCCGAATCGTGCCGTGCTGCACACCGATACGCGAGTGCTGCCGCGCCGCCCGCGGGCCTGGGCCGCCTGGAACTATCACGTGCCCGCGCAGCCCATGGCCGCCGTCTCGGTCACCTACCACATGAACATCCTGCAGAGCCTGCCGGCGAAGACCCAGTTCCTGGTCACCCTCAACCCGAACACGGACATCGACCCGGCCCGCATCATCCGCGAAATCGACTACCAGCACCCCGTTTACACGCCCGAGGGCGTGGCGGCCCAGAAACGGCGCAACGAGCTGATGGGCGCGAACCGCAGCTTCTTCTGCGGCGCCTGGTGGAGCTACGGCTTCCACGAGGACGGGGTGAAGAGCGGGCTGGTCGCCGCCGCGGCCGTGCAATCCTGGAGCAGGCATGCAGAGCTGCCTTTACTTCGGGCGAGTTAACCACCGGCGGCACGGCGGGGGCTCCGACCCGGTGTCGAACGCCTTCACCTACCGCCTGTTCATGGTGTACCTCGACCTGGCCGAGCTCGACCGGGTGTTCCGCGGGCGCTGGTTCTGGAGCACGCGCCGGCGTGCTGTCGCCTGGCTGCGCCGCGAGGACCACCTGGGCGATCCGGCGGTGCCGCTCGACGAGGCGGTACGATCGCTGGTCGCCGAGCGCACGGGGCGCCGCCCGGCCGGCCCGATCCGCATGCTGACCCACCTGCGTTACTTCGGCCATTGTTTCAATCCGGTGAGCTTCTACTATTGTTACGACGAGGCGGACAATGAGGTCGAGACCATCGTCTGTGAGGTGAACAACACGCCCTGGGGCGAGCAGCACTGCTACGTGCTGCCGCGCGATGCGGCGCGCGTGCGCGGTCCCAGCAGCGAGTTCGAGCTGGAGAAGCAGTTCCACGTTTCGCCCTTCCTGCCGATGGAGACTCATTACCGCTGGCGCTTCACGGCGCCCGGCTCACGGCTGCTGGTGCACCTGCGGAACGAGGAGGCCCGCGGCCACGCCTTCGACGCGACGCTCAGCCTCGAGCGCCGCGAGATCAGCGGGCGGACCCTCGCCGGGGCGCTGGCCCGTTTCCCCCTGATGACCCTGCAGGTCGTGTTCCTGATCTACTGGCAAGCGCTCAAGCTGAAGCTCAAGGGCGCCATCTTCTACTCGCATCCGTCGAAGCGAGCGGCGGGACTGGAGAAGTCATGAGCGAAGACATCATCCCGGCAGAACTGGCGCCTTCCCGGCGAGACCTCCGCGTCCGGCCCAGCCGCATGCAACGCCTGGCCAAGCGGCTGCTGCTCGAGCGCATGGCGCACATCTGCACCGGCGGCATCGAGGTGCATGACGAGGACGGCACGCACCGCTTCGGGGAGTACGGCCAGCCCGGCGCGCTGCAGACCCGCATCGAGGTGCTGCACCCGCAGTTCTGGGCCGATGCGGCCTTCGGCGGCACGACCACCGCTGGCGAGGCTTACATCCACGGCTTGTGGACATGCGACGACCTGACCGCCCTGGTGCGGATCCTGGTGGCCAACCGGGAGGTGCTTGAGTCGGTCGACGGCGGCGCCACGCGCTTCGCCACCCTGGGGCGGCGTATCGCGCATTGGCTCAACCGCAACAGTCGAGACGGCAGCCGCCGCAACATTGCCGCCCACTACGACCTCGGCAATGATTTCTTCCGCCTGTTCCTCGACCCGACCATGAGTTACTCCGCCGGGATCTTCGAGCGCGAGGACGCGACGCTGGAGCAGGCATCCCTCGCGAAGATGGATGCGGCCTGCCGCAAGCTGGAGCTCAAGCCCTCGGATCACCTGCTGGAGATCGGTACCGGCTGGGGCGGGCTGGCCTTGCACGCGGCACAGAACTACGGCTGCCGTGTCACCACCACCACCATCTCGCGCGAGCAGCACGCGCTGGCGGCGGAGCGGATTCGCGCCGCCGGGCTCGAGGACCGCGTCACCCTCCTGCTCAGCGACTACCGCGACCTGGAGGGCCAGTACGACAAGCTGGTCTCGGTGGAGATGATCGAGGCGGTGGGGCACCAGTATCTCGATACCTATTTCGAGACCTGCTCGCGGCGCCTGAAGCCGGAAGGGCTGATGCTGCTGCAGGCGATCACCATTCGCGACCAGCACTACGAGCGGGCGCTGAACCTGGTGGACTTCATCCAGCGCTTTGTCTTCCCCGGCGGCTTCCTGCCGTCCGTCGCCGCGATGAGCGCAAGCATGGCCCGTGTCACCGACCTGCAGCTGCTGCACCTGCAAGACATCGGCCTGCACTATGCGAAGACGCTGCGCCACTGGCGCGAGCGGTTCTTCGCCAACCTCGGCCAGGTGCGCGAGCTGGGTTACTCCGACAGCTTCATCCGGCTTTGGGAGTACTATCTCTGCTACTGCGAGGGCGGCTTCCTGGAGCGCAACATCGGCACGGTGCAGATGCTGCTCGCCAAGCCCCGCAACCGCCGGCCCTCGCTGGCCTACTGAGCGGCCTCCTCCTCGCCCAGCCAGCGGTCGAACCAGGCTGCCAGCTCGCCGTAGAAATGCCGGCTGTTGTAGCCGGACATGATCCAGTGGTTCTCCTTCGGGTAAACCAGCAGCCGGCTTGGCACCTGGAGACGCTGGAGCACGGTCCATAGCTCGAGGGTGTTGTTGAGCGGCACCCGGTAGTCCAGGGCGCCGGCCGTCACCAGCGTCGGCGTGTCGAAATCCGCGGCGTAGGTCATTGGGCTTTGCTCGACCCAAAGGGGGCTGTCGCTCCAGGGCGGTCCCCCGACGTTCACCTCCCGATGATAAACGGCGTCGCTGGTGCCCCACTGGCTGGCCAGGTCGACGAGGCCGGCGTGGTTCACCAGGCAGCGATAGCGGTCGGTAGTGGCCAGCATCCAGCTGGCGAGGTGACCGCCGTAGCTCGCGCCGGCTGCGCACTGGCGCGTGCCGTCGATGAAATCGAAGCGGCTGATGGCCTCGTCCGCCCCCTGGTTGATCTCTTCCGCCGGGCCCTTCAAGGGATCGCCCTGGATACTCTGGGCGAAGGCCTCGCCGAAGCCGGTGGAGCCCTTGTAGTTGGTCATCACCAGCACGTACTCGGTGCCGGCGATCAGCTGATAGTTCCAGCGCAGGTGCATCTGCTCGCGCCACATACCGTGCGGCCCGCCGTGCATCAGGACCACCAGCGGGTACTTGCGGGCCGGATCGAAGCCGGCCGGCTTCACCAGCAGGTTGTGGATGCGGCGGCCGTCCTCGGTCTCGAACCAGAAATGCTCCGCGGGCTGCAGGTCCAGCTGCGCCGTGATGGGCCCGATGAAATCCGTCAGGGCCTCGTGCCCGCCCCTGCGCAGGTCGATGCGCACAATCTCGGGACGGCTCACGGAGCTCTCGTAGGTGGCCAGCAGCACCGGCCGGCCCTGGCGAGAGACGGACAGGTTGCCGTAGCTGCCCGAGGTCATGGCGAAGGCGGGCTCCGCCGTGCCGCCGCGGCTGCTGCCGCGATACAACCGCACCAGGCCCGCGTCCTGACCGAGCACGTAGACCTCGCGGCCGTTCGGGCTGACGGCGAAGTCACCCGCGGTCCGCAGCTCTGGCAGCGTGATCTCGGCCGCCACGCTGGCCTCGGGCCAGTCGAGGCGCACGATCCGGCCCGCGTTGAAGACGCGGTCGGTGCGGGGCACCCGGCGCGCGAACAGGCTGCGGCCATCGGCGCTGAACACCGGCCCGCTCCAGTTGTCGCCACCCTCGAGGCCGTCATGGCCGGTCAGGCGGCGCGGCTCGCCGCCGTCGAGCGCAACCTGCCACAGCTCGGAGTTGGTGAAATCGAAGGCCGCGCGATGCCGGTTGCGGCTTGCGACGAAGACGATGGACTTGCCGTCCGGCGCCCAGACCGGGTCGAGTCCCCCGCGCGCGCTGAAGCCCGGCTCACCGACGAGCGCCGTCCCGGCAAGCAGGTCGACGGCCTCGGGCTCGCCGAGGGTCTGCACCATCAGCCGCGGCTGGCGCTCGGGGTTCAGCCAGCGATCCCAGTTTCGAATCGGAAAGCCTTCATAGGCGTGAACCTCATACTTGCGCTCATCTTCTTCCTTCTTGATGCGCTCGCTGTCCTCGTCGTTCGCCGCCTCGGGATGGACCTCGGTGGTGAACGCGATCCGGCTGCCGTCCGGTGAAAAAACCGGCTGCCGGGCGCCCGTGCTGATGTCGCTGACGCGCTCGGCTTCACCGCCGTTCATCAGGTCCAGGACATAGACCTGGGCCGCCTCGTCGTCCCCTCGCTTGGCGGTGAAGGCGATGCGGGTGCCGTCGGGACTCCAGGCGACACCGGATTCGCCCGACTTGACGAAGGTCAGCTGGCGCGGGGGCGTTTCGCCGTCCGTCTCGACCAGCCACAGGTAGGTTCCTTGCTCGTCCTTGTCATAGGCCGGCTGCATCACCTGGAACACGGCGCGACCGCCGTCCGGGCTGACCGCGGGCCCCCCGACGCGTGGCATCAGCCAAAGATCTTCATGGGTGATCGGGCGCGGCGATGCGGGCTCGTCGGCGACCGACAAGACCGGCAGCAGCAGGGCAAGCAGCAACAGGATACGCATGATCATTGGCGGGACGCTCCCTCGGCGAACGGGACAAACCAGGGGCGAGAGTTTGCCAGAAAGCGCGGGGGCGCGGGACCTCAGCCCAGCGGGCAGACGAAGCCCGGCGGCTTGACCACCAGGAGGTCGCAGTTCGCCTGGTCGAGCAGTCGTTCCGCCGTGCCGCCGATGAAAACCTGCTCGACGCGGCTGCGGGAAATACCGCCGGTGAGCAGGACGTCGGCGCCGATTTTCTTCGCCAGCCGCGGCAGCTCGCGCTCCGGCCGGCCTTCGAGGACGTGCAAAGCGCTCTCCGGCAGGCCGTGCTGAGCCACCAGGGCGCGCACGTTGTCGCGTGCCTGGCGCTTGAGCTCCCGGGCGTAGTCCTCGGGCGGCGTGCCGAGAGCCTCGGGCATCATGGCCAGGGCGGCGGTGGACTCTAGGGCGGCCATCGACAGCACGCAATGCGCCACGTCCGCCGTGGCGCCCAGCGCCGCGGCGAGCCGGTCCGCCAGGTCGAGGATAGCGTGGTCGAGCAGCGCATGGCGGTCGTCGCGATGGCTCGGGTCGACGGCCGCTAGCAGGCGTGGCTCGGGCGCCCAGTCGCGTCCCTTGGCCAGTAACAGCGGCGAGGGACAGACGCGGATCAGCTGCCAGTCCGCGGCGCTCAGCGTGGTGCGGGCCAGCCAGGGGTGATGATGGGTGCGCACGATGGTGATCAGCGCATGGGTGGCCAGCGCTCGCCGGGCCACGGCCTCGTGCGGCGGGTTGGCGTAAACGGCCTCCACCGACACCTGCAGCCCTTCCGCCCGCAGCGGCTCGGCGAGCGACTCCAGCCATGTACCGCTGGCATCCACACGCGCCGCCCGGGCCGCCTCGAGGCGCTCGGTCACCCGGAAGTGGCTGCCCTCCATGGCCTGGTCGAACTCGACCGTGAACAATTCCAGGGGCGCGCCCAGCGCCTGCGCCAGGCGCCGGCCACGCGCCAGCGCAGAACCCTCGTCGGCGCGGTCCAGGACGACCAGCACGGGGGGCGCAGCGGTGTTGCTCACGGGTTCTACCTCGTCTGCGGGTTGCGCCGGGACCGGTCGTCGCCGTCCAGGTCCAGGGCCTCGCCCAGTTGCTCCAGCGCCGGAAAATCGAGAATCTCGACGTCGCGCCGGCGGACCGCGACGATGCCCTCTTCCTGGAAGCGGGCGAACAGGCGACTGACCGTCTCCGTCGCGAGGCGCAGATGGCTCGCGATGTCCCGCCGCGGCATGGGCAGGGCGATCATGTCGGGCACCAGGCCGCGGCGCTGGAAGCGGCGCGACAGGCCGAGCAGGAAACCGGCCAGCCGCTCTTCGGCGCTGTGCTCGGTCGCCAGCTGCGCGCTCGCCGAAATCTCCCTGCTCATCAGCCGGAGGATCTGGCTCTGGAGGCCGGGAACCTCGCGGGTGAGCTGCTCCAGGCGGCTGAACGGCAAGGCGCACACCGAGGCGGTCTGCAATGCGACGGCGTTGCACCGGCTCTTGCCGGAGTGGATGCCGTCGAGCCCGACCAGCTCGCCGCCGAGATGAAAGCCGAGCACATGCTCGCGGCCCTGGTTGTCGATGGTGTAGGTCTTCAGCGCCCCGGTCTTGACCGCGTACAGCGCGTGGAAGCCGTCGCCCTCGCGGAACAGGTGCTCGCCCGGGCGGATGGGCCCGCGACTGTGCAGGATGTCCTCGAGCTTCTCCATGTCGTCGGCCTCCAGGCCGAGCGGCAGGCACAGGTCGCGCAGGGAGCAGGTCCGGCAGGTCTGCCGGAGATGGGTGATGGTGACCACGTTGGACTTGTCTGCAGGCGACACTGCCATCCCTCGTTCAAGGCGCTGGGGGGATTCTAAACAAAGACTTGGGCCCAGCCGCTTGGTGAAACCACTTATTTACGCTGCGCACGGACCAAGTTCAGAATTGATCCAGATCAATTCCCGATTTTCTTAACTGGCTAGAATCCCAAATAAATTCAACGACAAAGCATGGGGGAAAAGACATGCGCACCCTGATATCAGCCCTCGCTCTTACGGCAGCCATCGGCCTCGCCGCCCCGGCCTCCGCCCACGAGGCGGGCGACTGGCTGTTCCGGGTCGGCGCCAGCGCGGTCGATCCCAAGAGCGACAACGGCACCCTGGATCTCACGGCGGCCGGTCTCGGCCCGCAGAAGATCGAGGTCGACGACAATACCAGCGTGACCTTCAACGTCACTTACATGTACAGCAAGAACGTGGGCGTCGAGATCCTGGCGGCCCTGCCCTTCGAGCACGACATCTACGTCGAGACGCTCGGCCTGGTCGGCACCGTCGAGCACCTGCCGCCGACAGTCAGCCTGCAGTATCACTTCATGCCCGACAGCGTGTTCCAGCCCTACGCCGGGCTTGGCCTCAACTACACGGCGATGTTGACCTCGAAGGAGAGGGGCGCGCTCCAGGATCCCCTGGGCGGGTCCCTGGACGTCGACGACTCCTTCGGGCTCGCAGCCCAGCTCGGGTTCGATTACCGGATCACTGACCAGTGGTTCCTGAACTTCGACCTGCGCTACATCGACATCGATGTGGACGCCATAGTTGCAGTGCCTGGCGTCGGCACCCTGAAGACCGAAGTGAACATCGACCCGGTGGTCTACGGCATCCACCTGGGCTATCGCTTCTGATGGCGCTGGCGCGGAGGGTACCGCTCCGCATCAGCCGTGGCCCGTGGCCGTGCTCGCACGGCCGCGAGGCGGCCCCGGAGAGCCGCGCCACGCGCGGCTCTTTGCGTCCGCCAAGCCGCTGGAAACCATTTTCACCCGGGCAGCAACCGCACTGCCCGCTCTTGCAACGGCAGCCGGTAGAGGACTATGACGACAGCAACCGCTTATAACGACAAGGTCGTCCGCCAGTTCACCATCATGACCATCGTCTGGGGAGTGGTCGGGATGCTGGTCGGAGTGATCATCGCGGCCCAGCTCATGTGGCCCGCCCTGAACTTCGACATTCCGTGGCTTAGCTACGGCCGACTGCGGCCCCTGCACACCAACGCCGTGATCTTCGCCTTCGGCGGCAGCGCGCTCTTCGCCACCTCCTATTACGTGGTCCAGCGCACCTGTCACGCGCGCCTGTTCGGCAGCGGGCTGGCGGCGTTCACCTTCTGGGGCTGGCAAGTCGTCATCGTGCTCGCGGCCATCACCCTGCCGCTGGGGCTGACCCAGGCCAAGGAGTACGCCGAGCTGATCTGGCCCATCGATGTGCTGATCACCCTCGTCTGGGTGGCCTATGCCGTGGTGTTCTTCGGCACGATCGCGGTGCGCAAGGTCAAGCACATCTACGTGGCCAACTGGTTCTTCGGTGCCTTCATCCTGACCATCGCGGTGCTGCACATCGTCAACAGCCTGGCCCTGCCGACCAGCCTGCTGCACTCCTACCCGGTGTACTCCGGCGTGGTGGATGCCATGGTGCAGTGGTGGTACGGGCATAACGCCGTGGGCTTCTTCCTGACGGCGGGCTTCCTGGGCATGATGTATTACTTCGTGCCCAAGCAGGCCGGACGCCCGATCTACTCCTACCGGTTGTCGGTGGTGCATTTCTGGGCCCTCATCTCCCTCTACATGTGGGCCGGTCCCCACCATCTCCACTACACCACCCTGCCCGACTGGGCGCAGACCCTCGGCATGGTGTTCTCCCTGATGCTGCTGGCGCCCTCCTGGGGCGGCATGATCAACGGCATCATGACGCTGTCCGGCGCCTGGCATAAGCTGCGCACCGACCCGATCCTGAAGTTCCTCATCGTGTCGCTGTCCTTCTACGGCATGTCGACCTTCGAGGGGCCGATGATGTCCATCAAGACGGTGAACGCGCTGTCGCACTACACCGACTGGACCATCGGCCACGTGCACTCGGGTGCCCTGGGCTGGGTGGCGATGATCTCCATCGGCTCGGTGTACATGCTGGTGCCGCGCCTGTTCGGCAAAAAAGAGATGTACAGCATCAAGCTGATCGACGTGCACTTCTGGGTCGCCACCATCGGCGTCGTGCTCTACATCGCGTCGATGTGGATGTCCGGCGTGATGCAGGGCCTGATGTGGCGCGCGGTCAACGAGGACGGCACGCTTACCTACACCTTCATCGAGAGTATCGCCCGGTCGTATCCCTTCTACGGCGTGCGCCTGCTGGGCGGCGTGTTGTTCCTCAGCGGCATGCTGATCATGTGCGTCAACGTCTGGCGGACCATCCGCGGCGCCAAGGCCGCGGACGTGCCCGTGATGGCGCCGGCGCACTAGGGGAGTACTGGCATGAAGCACGAATTCATCGAGAAGAAAGTCGGCCTCATGGCGGTCCTGATCGTGCTGGTCATCAGCATCGGCGGCCTGGTCGAAATCGTTCCGCTGATCTTCGACTCGCAGGTGCGCGACCCGGCCCCGGGGGTCGAGCCCTACGACCCGCTGGAGCTGGCGGGCCGGGACATCTACATCCGCGAGGGATGCTACGGCTGCCACTCGCAGATGATCCGTCCCTTCCGCGCGGAAACGGAGCGCTACGGCCACTATTCGCTGGCCGGAGAGTCCGTCTACGACCGGCCGTTCCAGTTCGGCTCCAAGCGGACCGGGCCGGACCTGGCCCGTGTCGGCGGCCTCTACAGCGACGAGTGGCATCGCATCCACCTGCGCGACCCGCGCATCGTGGTGCCGGAGTCCAACATGCCGGCCTATCCGTGGCTCGAGCAGAACACGCTGAACCCGCGGGCCGTGGAAAAACGCATGCTGGTGCTGCGCAAGCTCGGCCATCCCTACTCGGACGAGGACATCGCCGGCGTCAGCGCCGCCCTGTCCGGCAAGACCGAGGCGGACGCGGTCATCGCTTACCTGCAGGGCCTGGGCACGAACCTCGGCCGGGGTCGCTGAGACATGAGCGGCGACAGCTGGCATATCGTCTGGACCCTGCTCCTGATGGCGGCGTTCATCGGCGTGGTGGCCTGGGCCTGGAGCCGTCGACGGCACACGGACTTCAAAGAGGCCGCGCATCTCCCGCTGGAGGAGGACGACCGCGGCGCGCACAGCACTCCTGAGAATGGGGGATCGCGATGAGCAGTTTCTGGAGTGGATGGATCATCCTGCTGACGGTGGTCAACATCATCGGCGCGGTTTGGTTGCTGCGGGTGACGGCGAAGATGAGTCCTGCAGAAACCGAGGAGAAAACCACGGGGCACGTCTGGGACGGGGACCTGACGGAGTACAACAACCCGCTGCCGCGCTGGTGGCTATGGCTGTTCTACCTCACGGTCGTGTTCTCGATCATCTACCTGGCGCTGTTTCCCGGGCTCGGGAATTTCAAGGGCATGACCGGCTGGTCGCAGGTCGGCCAGTATGAGCAGGAGGTGGACCGGATCGAGGAACGCCAGGCGGCATTCTTCGCCCGCTTTGCCGAAATGGAGCTGGCGGAGCTGGCCCGGGACGCAGATGCCATGTCCGCGGCGGCCAACATCTTTGGCAACCGCTGCGCGCAGTGCCACGGTTCCGACGCCCGCGGAGCGCCCGGCTTTCCGAACCTGCGCGACGAGGCCTGGCTGTGGGGCAGCGACGAGGCGACGGTGCTGACCAGCATCCAGAACGGCCGCAGCGGCGTGATGCCGCCGATGGGCGATTCGCTGGGCGGCGAGCAGGGAGTCGCCCGGATGGTCGAGTACGTGCGCAGCCTGTCCGGGCTGGAGCACGACGAGGCAGCAGCTGCGGCGGCCGCGCCGCTGTTCGCCGTCTGCGGCGCGTGCCACGGCATGGACGGCACTGGCATGACGGCCCTCGGGGCGCCCAACCTGACGGACGGCACGTGGCTGTACGGGTCGGACCGCGCCACGATCGCCGCCACCATCACCGGGGGGCGGCAGAACAACATGCCAGCGCAGCTCCCCGTGCTGGGCGAGCTGCAGAGCAAGTTGATGGCAGCCTACGTGCTGCGGATCTCGGGCCAGCTGGGCGACTAGGGGGGCGGCGATGGCATTGACCCGGTCGGGCATGCGCTTCGATCCCGACGTCGACCGGCCCAGGCCCTGGCGCCGCCGGCAGCGTGACATCGCCTACGTCGGCTGGTCGTCGTTCCTGATGGCCTGCGCGGCCTCCGCCGTCTTCTTCGCCGCCGTGGACCCGGAGGTGCTGTCGGGCAACAACACGCTGCACTGGGAGATCGGTCGGCAGGCCGGCTATGCCATCGGGTTCTTTGGCTTCTGGCTGCTGACGGCCGCCACCGCCACGTTCGTGCTGTGGCTGGTCCGGACCGAGGGCCGCAACGGCGGCGCGGGAACGCGCCGCCCGCCCGGCGTTCGAAACAGGCACCGGCGGCGCGGACTCCTGCGCCGCCGGGCGCGCCCGGACGACGCGCGGGACACAGAGGAAAGTTGATGAATGCCCAGGCCCAGGGCTCCGCCGGCGGCGGCGCGCCCGATTCCTTTTACGTCGCCCACCAGAAGATCTATCCCCGGGAGGTCAAGGGTCGCTACGCCTCCCTGCGCAACCTCGCGGTCTGGGTCCTCCTCGGGATCTACTACGTTTTGCCGTGGATTCCCTGGGAAGGCCGCCAGGCCGTGCTCTTCGACCTGCCGGCGCGCAAGTTCTACATCTTCGGCCTGACTTTCTGGCCCCAGGACTTTTTCTTCATGTCCTGGCTGCTGATCATGGCGGCGCTGACGCTGTTCTTCGTCACCGCCATCGCCGGGCGGCTGTGGTGTGGCTATGCCTGTCCGCAAACGGTATGGACCGAGGTCTTCCTGTGGATGGAGCGGATCACCGAGGGCAACCACAGCCAGCGGCGCAAGCTCGACAAGGGTCCCTGGAACCGGGAGAAGGTGCTGCGCAAGGGCGGCAAGCAGTGCCTCTGGATCACCTTCTCGCTCTGGACGGGCTTCACTTTCGTCGCCTATTTCACCCCCGCCACCGAGCTCGGCGCCAAGGTAATGAGCCTTTCAACCGGGCCGTGGGAGACTTTCTGGATCCTGTTCTACGGCTTCGCCACCTACGGCAATGCCGGGCTGCTGCGCGAGCAGGTCTGCAAGTACATGTGTCCCTATGCGCGCTTCCAGAGCGCCATGTTCGATCAGGACACGCTGGTGATCTCCTACGACGAGCGGCGCGGCGAGCCGCGCGGCGGCCGCAAGCGCTCCGTCGACCCGAAGGCGGCCGGGCTCGGCGACTGCATCGACTGCAACATGTGCGTGCAGGTCTGCCCCACGGGCATCGATATCCGCGACGGGCTCCAGTATGAGTGCATCGCCTGCGCGGCCTGCATCGACGTGTGCAACGAAGTCATGGACAAGATGAACTACCCGCGCGGACTGGTGCGCTATACCTCGCACAACGCCATGGAGGAACAGCGCCCGATGCGGGTGCTGCGCCCGCGCGTGATGGTTTACGGCGTCCTCCTGCTGACGCTGCTGGTCGGCTTCGGCGTCGCGGTCGCCAACCGGAGCACGCTGATCGTCGACGTGATCCGCGACCGCAACAGCCTGTATCGCGAGCTGCCGGGCGGGCTGGTGGAGAACGTCTACACCATCACTTTCGTCAACAAGACGGAGGCGCCGCGCGAGTACCGTGTTTCCGCCAGCGGGATCGAGGGGCTCGAACTGGACTTCGACCTGCCGTTGCCGATCACCTCGGACCCGGGTGAAGTGCGGCGCGTGCCGATGCGCATCCAGGCGCCCACCGACGGGCTGCCGCCGGGCGGGGCCGAGATCACCGTGACCGTCGAAGCCCTCGGCAGCGTGCCGGAGACCGTCGAGCGCGAAACCCGTCTGATCGGCCCGACCGGTTCGCCCGGGGGCCGCTGATGGCGCAGCAGCTCCACGGCGACGCACCGCAGGCGCCCTGGTACCGGCAGTTCTGGCCGTGGTTCCTGATCGCGCTGCCCGCCAGCGTGGTCGCGGCGAGCATGTTCACCATCTGGCTCGCCACGCGCTCCCCGAACCCCATGGTCGTGGACGACTACTCCAGGATCGCGCGCAGCACCGAGCAGCGCCGCGAGCGCGACCTGGCGGCGGCCGCGCTGGGCGTCGAGGCCAGGATCCGCATCGTCCCCGGTGCCGGGCTGGTCGAGCTGGAGCTGTTCCCGGCGTCCCTGCAGCCGGCCGGACTGCAGCTGCTCCTGTCCCATCCCCTGGTGGCCGAGCGCGACCAGGTCGTCGAGCTGATGCGCACGCCGACCGGCTGGAGCGGCAGCCTGCCGCCCCTCGAGGGTCGCTGGTATCTGCAGCTCTATCCGCAGGACGGCGACTGGCGCCTGGCCGGCGAGCTGGCCGGCGAGACCGAGCTGGTGCTCGTGCCGCCGGCAGCGCCCTGAGGTGTCGTGAGCGAGCACAGCTGCTTCCATTGCGGCGAGCCGCTCTCCGGCACCGAGCCGTGGTTCGTCGACATCGACGGCGAGCCGCACCGCGTCTGCTGCCCCGGCTGCAAGGCTGTTGCCGAGCTCATCCGCGAGAGCGGCCTGTCCGACTTCTATCGCTTTCGCACCCTGCCCGCCGGCCGGCCGCCGGACGCGGCCCTCAGCGCGGCGCCCGACGTGCCCTGGCAGCCTTTCGACCGGCCGGAGATGCTCCAGGCCGTCAGCGCGCCCGCGGGCGACGGGCTTCGCAGCTGCACCATGCTGGTCGAGGGAGTCCGCTGTGCCGCCTGCGGCTGGCTGATCGAGCGCAGCCTGGAGCAGGTCCCGGGCGTGCGGGAAATCCGCGTGAATCCCGCCACCGCCCGCGCCCGGCTGGTCTGGAACCCCGACAAGCTCCCGCTCAGCGGTGCGCTGGGCGTGCTTTCACGGCTCGGCTACAAGCCTCATCCGGGCAGCGTCGGCGCCGGCGAGATGGCCGTCCGGGAGCGTCGCGCCGCCCTGCGTCGTCTCGGCGTAGCCGGCATTGGGATGATGCAGGTGATGATGTACGCGGTGGCCTTGTACGTCGGCGCCTTCCAGGACATGGACGCCGGCCTGGAGCAGTTGTTCCGTTGGGTCAGCCTGCTGGTCGCCACGCCGGTCGCGCTGTACTCGGGCCGGCCCTTCTTTGCCGGCGCCTGGCGTGACCTGCGCTCAGGCCGCCCGGGCATGGACGTCCCGGTGGCGCTGGCCGTGGGGGGTGCCTGGTCGGCCAGCGTGCTGCATACCCTGTCGGGACAGGGCGAGGTCTACTTCGACTCCGTGACCATGTTCGTCTTCTTTCTTTCCCTGGCGCGCTACCTGGAGATGAGCGCCCGACACCATGCGGGCGACACCCAGGAGGCCCTCGCGCGGCTGCTCCCGGAAGCGGCGCAGCGGCGGTCGGCCGACGGCGACTGGGAGACGGTCGCCCTGCGCGAACTCCGGGCCGGCGACGTGGTCTCGGTGCGGCATGGCGAGACCCTGCCGGCCGACGGGCGACTGCTGCGCGACGGAGCGCGCCTGGACGAGTCCATGCTGACGGGCGAGTCGCGGCCGCGGCAGCGGACCGCCGGGGAGCCGGCGCTCGCGGGCAGCATCAACCTTGGCGATCCGCTGGAGCTCGCGGTCGAGCGCACCGGCAGCGAAACGCTGGTATCCAACATTGGCCGCCTGCTCGACCGCGCCCAGGCCGACCGCACCCCCGTCGCCGCCGCGGCCGACCGGGTGGCCCGCTGGTTCGTGATCGGCGTGCTCAGCGCGGCAGCCGTGACCTGGTTCGTGTGGCACGCAATCGACCCCTCGCGCGCCTTCGAGATCACGCTGGCGGTGCTGGTCGTAACCTGTCCCTGCGCCCTGTCCATCGCCACGCCGGCGGCGCTGACCGCCGCGACGGGGCTGCTGGCGCGCCGGGGGCTGCTGGTGACGCGCGCCGACGCCGTGGAGCGTCTGGCACGGGCCCAGCGCGTGATCTTCGACAAGACCGGCACCCTGACGCTGGGCCAGTTGCGCATCACGGCCGTCGAGCCGGTCGCCGGCACGAGTGCAGAGGAAGCGCTCGCCGTGGCGGCGTCCCTCGAGTCCGTGTCGGAGCACCCCATCGCCCGCGCCTTTGCGGTGGCGCATCCCGCGGGACCTGCGACGGACGTCGTCGTGACGCCGGGCTGCGGCATCGAGGGCTCCGTGCGCGGCCGGCGCTGGCGCCTCGGCAAACCGGACTGGGCCGCCGCCCTGGCAGGCAGCGCAGCACCCGGCCTGGGCGGCGACGACACCGTCGTCTGCCTGGCCGACGCGGCGGGGATACGCGCCGTGTTCCGGCTGGCGGACCGCCTGCGGCGGGGCGTGCGCGGGCAGCTGGAGCAGCTGAGCCGACTGGGGCTGGCGACCGAGATCGCGAGTGGCGACACGCCAGAGGCGGTCGGCCACGTCGCCGCGGCCGTCGGCGTCGACCTTTGGCAGGCCGGCATGACACCCGAAGACAAGGTGACCCTGCTGCGTCAGCGGCAGCAGGCCGGCGAGGCAGTGGTGATGATCGGCGACGGCGTGAACGATGCGCCAGTGCTGGCCGGCGCGGATGTCTCGGTTGCCATGGCCGGCGGCACGCCCCTGGCCCAGACCAGCGCCGACATGGTGCTGCTCGGCGAGTCTCTGGCGCCCCTGGCGGAGGGCCTGGCACAGGCCCGGCGCACGCTCCGCATCGTGCGGCAGAACCTCGCCTGGGCAGCCGCGTATAACATGGTGGCGCTGCCGCTGGCGGCCGGTGGGCTGATCGCTCCCTGGATGGCGGCGATCGGCATGTCGGCCAGCTCGCTGCTGGTGGTGCTGAACGCCCTGCGGCTCTCACGGCCCCCGCGGGCGGCGGCCGCACCCTCGCCGCCGGCTCTCACCGGAGCCGCCGGCGCGTGACCATCCTCTATCTCATGATCCCGATGGGCATCCTGATCGTTGTCGGCGCGATCTGGGCCTTTTTCTGGGCCGTCAACAGCGGGCAGTTCGACGATCTCGACAGCCCCGCCTGGCGGATTCTGCTGGACGACGACACGCGGCCGCCCCAGCCCGGCCGGTCGCAGGGCGAGGGACCCGCCGACCCCGAGGAAGAAGAACGATGACGATGACAGAAACCGGCCTGGCGGCAGCGCTGCTGGGCGGACTGGTGGGCAGTGTGCATTGCCTGGGCATGTGCGGCGGTATCGCGGGCGCCCTCGGCATGGCCGGCGGCGGCCGACCGGCCATGGCTCTGTCCTACAGCGTCGGTCGAATCGCGAGCTACTCGGTCGCCGGTGCCATCGTCGGCGCCATCGGCGCGGGCCTCGCGGGCCCGGTCGGGTTCGGTCCCTGGCTGCGCCTGCTGATGGGTGCCGTACTGCTGCTGCTCGGGCTGCAGGTCGCGGTCAACCTGCGCCTGCTGGCGCCGCTGGAGGCCGCAGGAGCCAAGCTCTGGCAGCGTCTGGCGCCGGTGGCCCGGCGCTTCGTCCCGCCGCGCCACGCCGGTCAGGCGCTGGCCCTGGGCGCCCTGTGGGGCTGGCTCCCCTGCGGACTGGTGTACGGGATGCTGGCGGCGTCGGCCGGTGCCGGCGGCGCCGCCGAGGGCGCGCTGTTCATGGCCGTCTTCGGCCTCGGCACGGCACCCGCGATGATCGGCGTGACCTGGGCTTCGGGGCGCAGCGGCACTTTTCTCTCCGGGCGGCGGCGCCGCCTGCTCGGCTGGCTGCTGGTGCTGTTCGGCGCGTGGACCATGGTCACGCCCCTGCAGAAGCTCGCGGGCGCGGGCCACGCGGGTCACGCGATGCCGGCGGTGGAACAGCAGCACGACCGCCACTAGGCGGCCGGCCGGCCCGACGGCGGCTACTCGGGTGGCGGCTCGGGCGCCTCCTCGTCCGCAGGCGTGGAGAGGATCAGGGCGCGGAGCCGCGCGTCCTCGGCCGCGGCTTCAGCCTCGAGGCGCAACTCGCGCTCGCGGTCCAGGCGCGCCCGATATTCCGCGCGGGCGGCCTCGAAAGCCTCCTCGCGCGCCTTGCGGAGCATCCGTTCCTCGATGACCGCGATCCGCTCGGCGGCGGTGCGCGCATTACTGCATTCCAGCTCGTCGACCGAGCCCGGATCCCGGTCGCAGCGCTCGAGTGTGCCGTACAGCGCGGCATCATTCTCCATGAACTCCGACACCGTGATGTGGCGCTTCTGCTCGCAGGCGGTGGCGAACACGACAACCCCGGCGAGGACGAAGGCAAACAGATATTTCATGAGTCTCACCCCACTGGTACAGGGAAAGTCTAGCCCAGCCGCCCCGACTGCAGGCAGCGCCGGTTCACACTATTGCGGCCGATTCTCATCCGGAAGTGCCGGGACCAGCCGACCCTGGTCGTCGAAATCGAGCTTGAGCCGCTGCCGCCACGTCTCCAGGACCGGTCTCCACTCCTCCGCCGGCGGAGCCACCCGCTCGAAATCCAGCACCGCCATGGCCTCTGCCCGGGCGCCGCCGACGACGGCGACGCGGGTGCCTGCCGGATTGGCGTTGCGCCAGGCGCCGGGCGCAACCGAGGCGGGCAGCATGCGGCTCGAAAGGACCTCCAGGCGCCCCTCCCGGACGCCCAGCCGGTGCAGCCAGCCGGCGGTCTGTGCCAACAGGGCCTCGCCGTCGGGGGAGAATTTCAGGTCCAGTACGGGGGCCTCGAGCGCGACGGTTGCCAGGCGCCCGGCAGCCCCGAAACCCCAGGCACCCACCTGCCCGGTCGGCCCCGCGGCGGCGACCCGGCTCCCGTCGGGGGTAACGGCGAGCTGGTCGACGGGCGCCTCGAGAGCCGCGAACCAGAGGCGCTCACCCCCCGACACGTCCCAGCGTTCCACCAGGCCGGCAGGCGTGGCCAGGAAGACCCGCTCGCCCGACCCGTCCAGCGCCACCGCGCTGACGGCGCGCCCCGGGCCGAGCATCGGGCCCGGTGTGCCCGTTTCCGCGTCCCAGATCCGCGCGCCGCGGAGGCCGGTCGTCACCAGCGTGCGGCCGTCACCGGCCAGGGCCAGTCCGGTCAGCGCGCCGAGGCCGTGCTGCAAGGGCGAGCCCCGCAGGCTGCCGCTGCGCGCGTCCCACAGCAGTACGGTGCCGTCGCCGCCTGCGCTCGCCAGCCGCTGTCCGGCGGCGGCGAAAGCCAGCGCGGCGACGCCGCCCCCGTGCCGGGTCTCCACGCTGGTCAGCGTCGCCAGCCGAAGGCGCAGCGACTCGGGGTCGCGCATGCGCAGCACCACGCGGCCGTCGCTCGTCCCCGCCGCTGCCCGCAGGCCGGAGGGCGCCAGTGCCGCGACGCGCGGCAGGCGCGGCAGGGCCATGGCGTCCGCCGTTGGCGCGGGTCGCCAGATGTGGAGCACGCGGGTGCCTTGCCCGCTCACCAGCCGGCCGTCCTCGGTCATCAGGGCATACGCACTCCCCGGCGCTCCCGTTCCGGCAACCGCCGACGCCCCCCCGCCCCGCAGCACCGGCGCGAGGGCCGCGCCGGCGCCCAGGTCCCAGAATTCCAGGCCACGCCCGGCATCCATCGCCAGCAGGCGATTCCCGCCGGCCGCGAGGCTGAAGCGACCGCCACTGTCGGGGCGAATCAGGACCGGCCCCGGCTCGGCGATCGCGAGGTCCCAGGCCTGCAGGCGACCGGCATCGTCGACGGCGACCAGCCAGCGCCCGGCCGGATCGAAGGCCAGGCCCGACACCGGCGCGCCCGGCTGGAGCTCCGCGGCCAGCGCGCCGTCCGTCGCATGCCAGACCCGGATGAACCCGTCACGATCAGCCACGGCGAGCAGCAGCCCCCCGGGGGCGACGGCCACCGCCGTCGCCTCGCCGGTCAGCTCGAGCGCGAAGGTCTCGCGGCCCGCGTCCACCTCGTAGACCCGGGCCGCGCGTGGCTCCGTCTCCACGGTCGCGAGGAAGCGGCCGTCGGGTGCCGCGGCAGGGCCGGCCCGCAGCGGCACCGCGTACTCCTGCGAGAAAATCTCTGCGCCGGAGTCCGCCGCCAGGACCCGCAGCCGCTGCCCGGACCCGTCGGCCTCCAGCAGCAACAGCGCCCGGTCGCCCACGAACGCCAGCCTGCGCGCCCCGGGTTCCAGGTCAAGGGTGAACAGGGTCGCGCCGGTCCGCGTGTCCCAGGCCTCCAGCCGTCCGCCCGCCGCGGCATTGGCCGGCGTGGCGGCGACCCGCGCGCCGCCCGGGGCCAGCGCTGCATGCACGACCTCGGTGCGGCCCGGCGGCTCGATGAGGAGCGGGTTCTCGGGCCGATCCTCGGCTGCCGGCACGCCGGCGTCCGCGAGGCGCAGTCGCCAGGCCACCAGCGTGCCCGGATTCCCCGGCCGGCGGTCCTCGAGTTCCAGGGTCCAGGTGCCCAGGACGTCCTCGCCCCGCAAGGCCCTGAGGACCGGCGCCTGCTCTTCGCCGAGCAGCAGATAATCACCCGCCTGAGCTCCGGCGGCGACCGGCAGCGTCACCGTGCGTCCCGAGGGCGCCGTCAGGCGAGCCTGTAGTCGCCCCGGCTCCTCGTGCTCGAGCAGCAGCTCGAGCCGTGCTCGGCCGACCCGCCCCGCCGTATCGATTCCCACGCGCCGCACCACAGGCAGGAACTCGACGGCCAGCAGCTCCTGCCGCCCCGAGGCCACCCCGCTGTCGCCGTCCCACCGTTGCAGCACGTTGTCGCCGCTGAGCGTCACGAGCGCCCCGTTGGCGGAGTCCATCGCCATCGCCTCAACCGGAGCCGCGGTCCGGATGACGGTCAGTAACTGGGCGTAGTCGCCGCCGCTCAGCGCAGCGGCCCGCCCGGCGTCCGCCGTCGGCCCTGCCTCGTAGGCCCGCAGCCGGTAGAGCAGCGCCTCGGCGCGCCGCTCGATGGCCTCGGCGGCGGCGGCGCGCCGCTCCCAGAACTCGACCTGCAGCGCATCGGCCCGCGCCTCGTAGCCCCGCAGCGCGCGCAGCAAGGCATCCGATTCGGCCACGACGGCCCAGTCATCGGCCAGACGGCTGCGCCGGATGAGCACCCGCGCGAAGAGCCGGTCCGCCTTGGCGCCGAAGCCGGGCAGGCGGCCCAGAGCCTGCCAGGCCGAGGCGGCCTCCTCCAGCTCCACGGAAACCACCCGCAGGGTGTCTTCATAGGGACGGGGCAGCACTTCCAGGTAGCCCCAGCCCGCGCCCGCAACCACCGCGAGGACCGCAGCCACGCGCCCGATGCGGCCCCATTCCAGCGGCAGCGCCTCGCGCGCCCAGCGCCCCGAGAAGGCCTCCGCATAGATCCGGTTGCGCACCACTAACCGGCGGTCCGCCCCCAGTTTGGCGAGGCCGCAGACGCGCAGCAGCTCGTGTCTCGGGTTGTCCGGCTGGTAGCGCACCCGCCGTCCGCGGTGAATCCGTCGGTACAGCCGCAAGGCCGGGCGGGCCAGCTTCCCGGCGCGGTCCAGTCCGTCCAGCACGCGGCTCATGCTCGACTCCGTGGCCACGACGTTGCGACCGAGAAAGCGGGCGCCGACCAGCGCGTCGACCGTCTCGTCGGAGTAGACCTTGCCGGCATTGCGGGCGATGGCCTGGCACAGGCGCTGCGTCAGGTAGGGATGCCCGGACGTCCAGTACATCACGCGGTAGAGCGCGCGCTCGGCGTCGCCCGGGGGCAGCCCGAGACCCGGCGCGAGGTTGCGGGCCTGCTCGAACTTGAAGTCCGGCAGCTCGATGCGGGCGCTGATCTCCGTGACCGACCCGCTGGCGCGGGCGGCGGTCCCCGCCGGCAACGCGGTCCCTAGCAGCACGAAGCCCAGGCGCCGGTACTCCGGCTCACCCGCCCGCGCATCGAAGCATCCCCGGACGACCCGGAACAGCTCCGAGGCGTACTCCGCCTGCTCCACGCTCTCGATCTCGTCCAGGAAGACGGCGACGGGCCCGTCGGTGCCGCCGATGACGATTTCCCAGAAGAACTCCGCCAGGCGCTGCGCCGGTGTAAGGGGCAGGTGCTCCTGCCACCAGCGCTGCAGGTCGAGCTTGAGGCGCAGGTCGCGAAGCACGCGATAAGCCAGGCCGTAGTACCAGCGCCCCACTTCCGTGGAGCCGTCCCGGCTGCCCAGCTGCGACAGGTCCACGACTGCGGCCTGCCCGCCGGCCTCCCGCAGGCGCCGGGCCACGCTGGCCGCAAGGCTGGTCTTGCCC